>JALONX010000510.1 GCA_025454695.1 Chloroflexaceae bacterium | reverse complement strand
GGTCCATTGTTACGGCTCTTGACAGCAGTAAAGGGTGTTGCCAAGCGCCAGCCAGGCCACCTAATGGGTAGAAAGAACAAGCCTCAGGCTACTGACAAGGTTTGAGCCATGAAACATACTAGCACAGGCTGTGCCAAGCAGGAACAGACACGTGGATTTTCACCCACTTTGCGGCATTTTGACTGATTTGGACCCCCTTCATTTGACAACACGCCTCTGCACTGAGACATGACCATTGGCGTGCAAGTTTGTGCAAAATGCACCTCAAATGTACCAAATGACAAGCTGCAAGATCCCTGGAGTCGTTGATGACCAGATGTATGAGTGGGAAGCAGTGTCTTGCAGCAGCAAAATGTGTGGTTTCTTCCCCATCCTCCTCCTACTTACATGGCTGTAGACTTCTTTTTTTGCTGTAGACTTCCATCCTGGCAGCCCATGCCCTATTGATCTTGCGATACAAAGTTGAGCGCAATGCTGCCGTGCAAGACATGCTGGCTGCCGCCCGTGAACAGGGCGATCCGGCCTTTTTGCCCTTGCTGCGTAGTCTGTTTAGCAATCCGCCCGACAGTATCGAGATTACGGCTGGCACGGCCCCGCCACAGGTCGCTTTCTACCTGCTGGCGTTAGAAGCGCTGGGCACGTTTCCCCGTGCGCTGGCCCTGCCGCTGGCCCAGGAACAGCTGGATTACAGCCTGACGCAGCAGCACAGCTATGGCCCGGCCCTCATCAGGTTAACCAATGTTTTTGCCCTGCTCGGCGGTGGTGAGTCGCTGGCGGCCCTGCTGCGGCTGCTCCAGGCCGAAGCTACTGAAGTGCGCATGGTTGCCGCCAGCGCCCTGCTGCGGCTGCTGCCGGTGCAACCCCAGGTGAGCAATGAGGTGCGGGCGGAATTGGCCACACGCCTGGCCGCCGAAACCGACCAGGCGGTGAAGGCAACGCTGGAGGGGCTGATGCAGGTGATTGGCTGAGGGCGTTCGTTGTGGCACAGAGGCACAGACGAGACAACGATTTCATGCTATAGGCGCTGCAAAAAGGCACAGCGCCACTCTACCCAGCGGTGGAATTGCGCTATACTGCAAATGCTTGCCTGGCGATCAGATTATCTCACCAACCCTCCCCGCCATCGCCCTTGACGCTGCAACCCTGCTCGGTTAAGGTGCCATCGTCGCTAACTTGGGATCCGCGAAGGGCGCGAAGGACGCGAAGCATTGTCTTCTCGCATGTGCCTTCAAATCTTTTGAGTCTCCAGCCACTCATAATTCATAATTCACAATTCATAATTTGTTATGGTTCACTTCACCATAGACCTCAACGCCGACTGCGGCGAAAGCTACGGCCCCTGGACGCTGGGCGACGACGCGGCGCTGCTGCGCGCCATCACCTCGGCGAATGTGGCCTGCGGCGGCCACGCCGGCGACCCGCTGACCATGCGGCGCACCGTGCGGCTGGCCCGCGACCTTGGCGTGCAGGTGGGTGCCCACCCCGGCTACCCCGACCTGCAAGGCTTTGGGCGGCGGGTGATGGCGTTCAGCCCTGAGGAGATTGAGGGCTTTGTGCTGGCCCAGATCGGTGCGTTGTACGCGATTGCGCGGGCCGAAGGAGTGGAACTGGCCCACGTCAAACCACATGGTGCGCTGGCCAATGTCGCTGCTGTTGACATAACCGTGGCTCGTGCGATTGCTAACGCCAGCGCCAGCTTTAGTCGCCAGCTGCCCTTTGTGGCCCTGGCTGGCACCGCCCTGGAAACGGCGGCAAGGCAGGCCGGGCTGCCAGTGACCCGTGAAGCCTACGCCGACCGCACCTATGAGGCCGATGGCACGCTCCGTTCGCGCCAGTTGCCCGGTGCCGTCATCCACGATGACGCGCAAGCTCTGGCCCAGGTGCTTTCCATCGTTCGCCACGGCCACACCAACACGCTTGATGGCGTGGTCGTTCCAATCCAGGCCGACACTATCTGTCTGCATGGCGACACACCCGGCGCAGCCGCCCGTGCGGCCTTCATCCGCCAGGGGCTGGAAGCGGCGGGCGTTGTGGTCGGGCCGTTTCGTGTGACAAGATGACCGGACGAGTTACGAGTTACACGAGTTACGAGTAAAAAAGTGCTGAGTGCTGAGCCTGCCCTGCCTGCCCTGAGCTTGCTGAAGGGAGCGAACGCGAAGGGTGCTGAGTGCTGAGTGATCGGGAAGCTGTCAGCTGCCATCACCCTGCGTCTCTGCATCTCTGCGTCTCTGTGTTACATGCTTGTGAAACTTACTTGGACATACGCGCCCCTGGGCGAGGCGGCCCTGCTGATTGGGGTGGAACCGGCGAACCTGGTGACAAACCAGGCCGTGCAGCGGCTGGCCCGTGCGCTGGCGCAACAGCAACTGGCGGGCGTAATCGCGCTGGTGCCAGCGGTCAACTCGCTACTCATCCAGTTTGACCTGCGGCAAACCAGCCATACCGAGCTGGAACGGCAGGCCCGTGCCGTGTGCGAGTCCTTTGAAACGACGCCGCCAGCGCCGAGCCGCGAAATCAGCATTCCTGTGCGCTACGGCGGCGAACACGGCCCAGACCTGGCCGAGGTGGCCGAGCGGTTGGGGATGACGCCCGCTGAGGTGGTGGCCGAACACTGCGCCCACCGCTACCCGGTGCTGATGATCGGTTTTGCCCCCGGCTACCCCTATCTGGGCGGGTTGCCCGAGCGCCTCACGCTGCCCCGCCGCGACACGCCCCGTGCCGCTGTGCCTGCTGGCTCGGTCGCCATCGCCGCTGGGATGACCGGTATCTACCCGGCCCGCCTGCCGGGCGGCTGGCACCTGATCGGGCGCACTGATGTGACGCTGTTCGACGCCCTGGCCGACCCGCCGAGCCTCCTCGAACCCGGCGACCATGTGCGTTTTGTGGCAATTGACGCAGAGAGCAGATAAACGCAGAGGCGCAAAGGCGCAGAGGTTGAGAGTAGTTGACCGTTTACTAGTTGGCAGCCTCCAGTTGGTAGTCAGTAATGGATGACTTGTCATAACTGCCAACTGCCAACGATTCTCGGTTCTCGGTTCTTATTTCAAGGAATACTCATGCAGCGCCACTTGTTTTTTAGCTTGACCCTGCTGTTTTTGTTGACGGGATGTGGGCTGTTGCCGCTGGCTCAACAGCCGACGGCCACGCCCCTGCCGCCGATCACCTTTCCTACACCGCCGCCCGCCGCTGGAACTGCCCCACCACCTGCCAGCGGTGGCAACCAGACTGCTGCCACGCCTGGGGCAGGCACGGCGGGCTACCAGCCCCGTTTTGAAGATGCCGACTGCCGCTTCAGCCCGCCCGCGGGGCGCGAGGCACGCTGCGGCTACCTGGTGGTGCCCGAAGATCGGGCCAATCCCGCCGGGCGCTCCATCCGGCTGCATGTGGCAATTTTTAAGAGTGATACCGCCAACCCGGCCCCAGACCCGCTGGTCTACCTGGACGGTGGGCCAGGCGGCAATCCGCTGGAAACAATCTCTTTCTCGTTTAACGACTGGTTTGGGCCATTTGCGGAACAGCGTGATGTGATTGTGTTCGACCAGCGCGGCACGGGCTATTCGGAACCGGCGCTGGATTGCCCCGAACTCACCAGCAACGGTCTGGAGGCACTGAGCCAGAACCTGAGCCGCCGGGAACAGGCCGCCCGCGACACGACAGCCCTGCTGGCCTGCCGCGACCGCCTTCAGCGCGAAGGGGCAAACCTGGCGGCCTACAACAACAACGCCAACGCCGCCGATGTCAACGACCTGCGCCTTGCGCTTGGCTACGAGCAACTCAATCTTTTTGGCATCTCCTACGGCACCCGGCTGGCCCTCATCACCATGCGCGATTTTCCCGCTGGCGTTCGCAGCGCCATTCTCGACTCGGCCTACCCGCCCCAGAACGACCCCGCCAGCCTGCCAGCCAACGCCGACCGAGCCTTCCGCGCCCTGTTTGCCCGCTGCGCCGCCGACACCGCCTGCAACCAGGCCTACCCCAACCTGGAGCAGACTTTTTACGACACGGTAGCGCGACTGGAGCGGGAGCCACTGCGGGCACGGGTGCCGAACCCCTTTGACGGCAGACGCTACGAGGTACTGTTAAACGGACGAACCGTGCTCAACAGCCTGTTTAACATGCTGTATGAAACCAGCAATGGGCCGCGTATTCCCCGCTTGATCAACGAACTGGCCAACGGGCGTGAATTGGAAGAATGGGGCTACTGGTCGGCCCTGTGGCTCTTCGCGAGCGACTACCTGAGTTATGGCATGTACTACTCGGTTGAGTGCCAGGCCGAATATGCCTTTATTGACCCAAACGAGGCCAGCCAGGCATCGGCCCGCTTCCCGCGCCAACTCGATACCTTTAGCACTGACACAACGGTGGAGCAGTGCCAACAGTGGGTGCAGGCCAGCAAAGACCCACGGGAAGAAGCGCCGGTGCAAAGCAGCATTCCCACGCTGATTCTAGCGGGCGAGTTTGACCCGGTGACGCCACCAGAGTATGGCCGCAGCGCCGCCACCAGCCTGCCCAATAGCCACTTCTTCGAGTTTCCCGCCATGGGCCATGCCGTTAGCGTCGCCGACACATGCCCACAAGCCATGGCAGTAGCATTTGTCAACAACCCGGCCAGCGCCCCCGACTCAAGCTGCATCGCCCGCATGCCGCCACCAGACTTTCAAACAGAACGGTAAACCCGATGGGTTTTGTGCCGCTTCCGTAACGAAATCGAAATACGCATCGTTATAATAGAAGACAAGGTATTATTTCAAGTAGCCTTGCAGGTTGCAACAGGTCAACGTCAGTTGCAACCCTCGTCCGCAAGCTACAATTTGCAATCTGCAATCCCGCCGAGGAGGCCCCCCGTGACACTGACCGAGCGTATGTTGACCGGCGCAATCGCTAATAATCCCGGTCGCTACGATGGCGATGGTGAGTACCGCTACTCGATCCCACATCGAACGATCTACTTCACCAGCGCCAAAAGCCCCGACCCCAAGGACAACGAACCCTGGTTTGCCCTGCCCGCCCTCGACCCGGACGGCTCGGGGCGCAAGGAACGAGCCTTTCAGCACTTCATCCGGCGGCGCTGGCTGCCTAGCCGCTGCGCCCAACTAGAAGAGTTTGCCCGCAAAAAGGGCTGGTATCTGGCGATGGAGTTGCTCTACGGCGGCGGCGCTC
>JALONX010000509.1 GCA_025454695.1 Chloroflexaceae bacterium | reverse complement strand
GAAATCACGGCGTTTGTGGAAGAACACATCCAGATCTTCCACGACTTGCGCCTACAAAAACTGCAAAAGCTCTCGCTCCTGGAAATTTTGAAGCGGAAAAACCCGTATCTTTTTCGCGCCAAGAATCTCACCATTGCCTCTGATCTGGTCAAGAGTCTGTTGGATGCTTATCTTTCCTCCCAGGAAGAAGGACTATTCGGTATTTTTCTCGAAAAGCTGGCTATTTTTATCTGTGGGCGCATGTATGGCGGTGTGAAATCAACCCGCGTCGGCCTCGACCTCGAATTCCAACGTGATGGTGTGTACTACATCGTTTCTATCAAGTCTGGCCCGTTTTGGGGTAACAGCGACCAGATCAATCGGATGCGACAGAATTTTCTCAATGCGGCACAGGAGCTTTCAGATCAATTTTCCAACATCACCGTGGTTGCGGTCAACGGTTGTTGTTATGGTCGTGAACCAGTGGCGACAAAAGCAGGTTACCTGAAACTGTGTGGGCAGCCGTTTTGGGCTTTAATTGGGGGTGATGACGATGTGTACGTGGATATCATCGAACCGATTGGCTATAAAGCCCGCGAGAAAAACGAAATGTTTATGCAGCACTACAGTGCGATAATCAACCAGTTTACCCTTGAGTTTTCGCAGCAATTCTGCGCCCCGAACGGTGCCATTGATTGGGCCAGGCTGGTTGCGCTGAGTTCAGGGCGGTGATACAGCTATTACCTATACTCACTCCTGCCCACTTGCTGGATAATAGGGGAATATATCATCAACCGCCAGCGTCCAGCCTGGCACGGCAGGCTCAGCCTCAGCCACATCACCCCGGCGGTAAATGGTTGGGATCGTCGGTGAGTCCGCACGGTAGACGCGAATAATATCATCACTCAGCACGTCCACATCCCAGACAACCAGGCTGCCAGCCGCAAAATAATCCGCTCGTTTCTTCGCAAGCTCGCGCTCCACCTTTTTGCCATAGTCATTTTCGCTTCTCACCTCCACGGCAAACGCCGGGGCACCTTCGAGAAACCGCATTCCTGTCGGCAAACCTGTGTAAAACGCGGCATCAGGGCTGAATGATTGACGGTCGGGTAGATCTACAATAAACCCGGCGTTATCACTGATGGCGTAGCCACTTTTCGTTCGGCGGGCATACTCGCGCAGGCTGGCATATATTTCGCCCGCAACATAGCTGGGAAGAAAGCCGGTTGGCGACATTTCAACCACCACTCCATCAATCAGTTCGGCTTTGCCATTCTCGGCAACACGGGCCAGGTCGGCAATGGTTGCGCGTTTTGCCTCGATCAAAGTCACACCTCCACAACGTACCCCCTACTCCCCTTCCAGTATCTCCGGCACCAGCTGGATAGGCAGGCCAGCGGGAGCGAACTGCGCATCGCCCGCCAGCATGTCGTGGCGCAGCTGGGCCATTTCCACCATGTGCGCCCGTTCGTGGCTCACCACCCAGTTGCCCTGGTGCAACAGCGGAATGGTGCCCTGCACGGCATGGCGACCGGTGCGGTGCCAGGCGGCGCTGGTGAGTCCGCGCAACAGGGCCAGCGTCTGGGTGCGGCTGGCGTGAAAGTTGTTGAGCAACTCGTTCAGCGGCACGTTCTGGTAGACGGAAGCTTTGGCCAGCGTAGGCGGGTGGGCCAGCGACAGCTCCGGCTCATCGGTCTCCAGAATCAGCCAGGCCCGCTCGCGGAACACCACATCCATATCGGTGAGATGGCCGAGCAGCTCTTTAATGGAGTGGCCGGAAACGGGCCGCCGCGCCAGCATATCATCGGGCAGGCGCTCCACAAGGGCGCGGATAAGTATTTCGGCCCGTTCGAGGTGCCAGACGATGCTGTGTGGCCCCATCGTGCCCATCGCTTCGGCGGCGCGGAAGGGCAGAAAGCCCTCGACCACCGTGCCACAGACCCGGCACACCGTGGGCGGGGTGCCCTCCATCATCTCGCCACACGAACCGCACACATACAAATCGCCCAGTTCATCGGCCCGCAGGTCGCGGTTGTCGGCTAGCGCCCGGGCCGCCCGCGACATCAGTTCACGGGAAATGGCGCTAGTGCCGGTTACCGGGCCGGTCGCCACCGTGTCTGGCTCTAGCCCGGCCAGGGCGCGGGCAATATTTTTCGCCGTCGTGCCCACTTCGCCCAGTGCCCGAAAAGCCCGTTCGGCCCGAATGCGCTTGACGTTACTTGAGGCTTCAAGCAGGCGGGCGATGTTGTAGCGGCGCTCCTTGCGGGCCTGCTGCGCCCAGACATGGTAGGCCGTGTAGCCCAGGCTCGTGCTACACAGCATGCGGCGCAATTCCAGCTCATCTCCAGTCATCACAAGGCAATCCTCCAGTGGCGTGCAGAACAAATGTGAGCATGTACTATAGGACGAAACAGCGTTCTCCGCAAGCCCGGCTTTTCACCGCCGAGGCCGCTGAGAACGCGGAGGGATTCTACTCACCGCAGAGACGCGGCGAGCGCATAGGCCGCTAAATTATCGCTCGCAAAGGGGTAAAAGAATGGCAAGAAGCCATTTAGTAGTCTGTAAATTAAACTTTCCAGTGTTTTGTTGGTTCATCTGAATCCCCCCAACCCCCCTTGGGAAGGGGGCTTTCCGCAGCTGAACACCACGTCCCCCTTATGAAGGGGGGCCAGGGGGATCCAGCAAGCGTCACACAGACAAGAACACGTTGTTTATAGAGTATTCATCTGCAAGCCATTGCGAGCTTTGCAGCTTTGCGAGAGAAACATCAATCGCTCAAGCGCAAAGCGCACACTGGTACGCAAATAAACGCCTGTGTGAAAACCCTTCAGGCCTTTGTGTGAGTCTTCTCGCGGTGCGCTTGGCGTGCTCGGCGGTGAGTAATGTTCAGTGCTGGTGCTGCACCAGCTCTACCAGCACGCCCTGCGCCCCTTTGGGATGCACAAATGCGATGAGCGTGTTGTGGATGCCGGGGCGCGGCTCCTTATCAATCAATGGCACGCCCCGTGCCTTCAATTCGTCCAGCGATGCGCGAATATCAGTCACCGTGTAGGCAATGTGATGAATGCCTGGCCCCTTTTCGCGCAGATATTTGGCGAAACTGGCCTCCTCCGAGGTCGGCGCAATCAGCTCTAGCAGCACGCCGTTGAGCCGGGCCACCCCAACCGCCATGTGGCGCTCTGGCATGTCAATAATTTCCCATTCCTGCACGTCAAAGGCTTGTTTATAAAAGGCGATAGACTCTTCTACATTATGTACAGCAAAACCAATATGATCGACCTGGGTAAACATAGCACCTCCTTCGTAGATTTACGATTTACGATTTACGATTTTCGATTGCTGAAATTCTGGTCAAGATGCGATCTCTACCATGCGACGATGGAGGAATGCACGCACAACCAGCCGAGTTCGCTCCGCCCATTATACGGCGGCAACCAGCAGTGCAGAGTGGACAATTCACCATCGCAGCGTAGCAAGTTGCCACAGAGCGCACGGCAAACACAGCGCATATGTGAAAAGTGACCCTCGCAGCCCTGAAACCGCCGTTATAACACCGTGTTTGACAAGGCCTAGCGGTACGTTACAATACTAGCGCTGACTGCATCCCATCAGCAGGCTGCCAACTGCCAACGACGAACTGCAAACTGAATTTTATGGCTCAACTGCCCGCCGTGACCGGTGAAAGCCTGGCCCTGCTTACCGAAGCAACCCGGCTGCTCACCAGCGCCCGCCCCTTGCTCCACCGGCTAGACGAGCTGCTGGAGCTGTTGCAGCCTGCCCTTGGCTTCAACCAGGCTCGCCTGACATGCTGGCTTCAGTCGGCCCAGCCCGGCTCGGCCCGCCAGCAATGCCTCTGGCCACCCAGCAACCGCCAGCTGTGGGACGACGCTCTGACCCGCCGTGTGGCCCTGGGGCGCAACATACAGCGCCAGACCCAGCTCCCGGCCCTGCCCGCCGACACCCGTTCGACCATGCCGCTCTACCTGAGCAGCTACATGGGTGCGCCGATCTACTGGAATGGACGACTCTGGGGCATGCTTGAGCTGCGGGCCAACGACGCTGAAGCTTTTGGTGAACCTGTACAGGAGTGGCTTGCAGCCCTGCTGCCCCAACTTGCCGCTGCCATCGCTGCCGAAGGGAGCATGCCCCAACTTCCCGCGCCAACTACGCCAACCCTCGCCACCCGCAGCCGCGAACGGCAGGAGCGCTTGCTCGCCGTAGTGGGCAAAGAACTTGACGAACCGATGACCCTGCATCGGCTACTTTCCACTGTGTTGCGCTGGTCACTCGACAGCAGCGGGGCCGAGGCGGGCGCGGTGAGTCTGGTTGACCACGAGCGGGGCGAGCTGACGCTCCATGTGGCCGAGGGCTACCCAGCAGAGATGTTTACCAGCGATATTCCCGGCCACCCGCGCCTGCGCTGGAACTGGGAAAGCGGCGTGGTTGGGCGAGTGGCCCGCAGTGGTCGCGCCCTGCTGGTGCGCGATGTGTCGCAGGAGCCAGGCTGGCCCAACAACAACGCCCACATCAGAGCCGAACTGGCCGCCCCCATCGGCACCGACGGTGAAGTACTGGCGGTGCTGGTGCTGCACAGTCCCCGTTCTGCCGCATTTGGTGATGCTGAATTGAAGTTTGTGAGTACCCTGTGCCAACTGGCCGCCCTGCCCCTGCGCCGCGCCCTGCTCTACCAGGAGGCCCTGGAAAACAGCACCCAGCTGGGCCAAGTGTTTGCCACCATGCCCAACGGCCTGGCCCTGCTCGACATTCACGGGGCGGTGCTGCGGGCCAACCCGGCTTGGTCGCACATCTGGGGCCTGAACGGGCAGCATAGCCGGGGCAACTTTCATGTGCCGCTTGACCTGACGGACGCCCTGCTGCCACGCCTGAACGACCCGCTGAAGCTCGCAGAGTTCTGCGACCGCTGCCAGCAGTCGCCCGATCTTGAAGAAACGCTGGTGCTACGGCTCATCCACCCGGTGCAAGATTTGCATGTGCGCTCGGTGCCCACCCGCGACAGCCTGGGCCAGATCACCGGGCGGCTCTGGATTGTGCGCGACACCACTCACGAACACCAGGTGGAACGTATGAAACACGAGTTCGTGTCGGTGGTCTCGCACGAACTGCGCACGCCGCTCACCTCCATCCTGGGCTACACCGAACTGCTGATGGCCCGTGACTTCGAGCCTGACGACCGCAAACAGTTCCTCAAAACC
>JALONX010000508.1 GCA_025454695.1 Chloroflexaceae bacterium | reverse complement strand
GCCGTTGGCAATCACGGCTACCACTACAATCAAGGCGACCCAGCGCCAGTCAAAGTTGATACGTCCCATAGTTCGCCCACATTGCACAATTTTCGTGTACCATGTGAGCATTATAGACCACTTCGGCCTGCTTTGCGCGATACGAACAAATGTGCTATTCTTGTGCGGCATCGGCGCGATGTGGAACCCATGCTGCATGACATATATTACAGACCCATGGCAACTACCTCCTCTCATCGTACACAAGTTAGTCAGGCCAACGAGTGTGCCATTTGCCGCAGCCCCCTGACGACGGGCTACTACACCCTGCTCGACCGGCCTGAGCGCTATTGCCCCACCTGCATCGCCACTCGCCCGCGCTGCGCCTGCTGTGGCACGCCGCTGGGGGCGCAACACTGGCAACTGCATGATGGACGGCTGCAATGCTGCGAATGTCACGCCACGGCGGTGTATGACCCGGCGGTGGCCCGTGAAATTTTTGCCGAAACAGTGACGGCGCTGGTGCAGCAGTTTGGGCTACTGCTCAGTGTGAAGGTCGAGTTTCGGCTGATTGACGCGCCAACAATGCAGGGCATCCTGGCCCAGAGTCAGCGTCATTTTGATGCGGGAGTGCAGACGTTGGGGTTGTACCAGCGGCAAGGGCCAGTGCGAGCGATTTATATGTTGTATGGTCTGCCCCGGTTGCTCTTCCGCACCACGGTGGCACACGAATATGCCCACGCCTGGCAGGGTGAACACTGCCCACGCATGCAGAGCGACCTGCTGCGCGAGGGCTTTGCCGAGTGGGTGGCCTACCGCCATTTGCTCTGGTTGGGCGGCACCAGGGCGGCACAGCGAATGCTTGAAGCCCAGCACCCCTACCGACCAGCCCTGGAACATGTGCTGGAGCTGGAAGAGCAATTGGGGACAGTAAAGCTTCTTGATTATATGAAACGAGCGCACTAGTATGACGACCACAGTACGAATCGGTATTATCGGGGCCGGTCTGGCGGGCAATTGGCACGCCAATATGTTTAGTGCCACTGGCCAGGCAAAGGTGGTGGCGGCAGCAGATGTAAACCTGGAACGGGCGACCGATCTGGTGCAGAAGCACGGGGCTGGCCACGCTTTCACCGATTATCGGACGATGATTGAAACTGGCGGGCTAGATGCGGTGAGTATTGCCACCAGCAACGACATGCATCACCCGGCGGCGCTGGCGGCGCTGGCGGCAGGGCTGCATGTGTTTTGTGAAAAACCCCTGGCCCTGACGCTGGCCCAGGCCGAGGAAATGACGGCGGCGGCCCACCGGGCGGGCGTAGTGCATGGCGTTCACTTCATCCACCGCACGCGGCCCTACGCCGCCCTGGCCCAACGGCTGGTGGCTGGTGGGCATCTGGGAGAACTGACCCACATCCGGGCCGAGTATCTGCAAGACTGGCTGCTCAACCCGGCGACTCAAATGCCGCTGAGTGCCAAGCTCTGGCGCACCAGCAAAGCCACGGCGGGCAGCGGGGTGCTCGGCGATCTGGGTGCCCACCTGCTGGACATGTTGCGTGCCTTTCAGGTTGACGTAACAGCGGTTAGCGCCCGCCTGCGGGTAGTGGAGGCGTTGCACCCCGGCCAGGCCACTGCCGAGACGACCGATGATCACGCCACGTTGCTGCTGGAATGTGCCAACGGGGCGCTAGTGCAACTCACCGCCTCGCGGGTCTCGGTAGGCCACAGCAACCACATCCAGCTGCTGGTGCAGGGCAGCCAGGGGGCCTTGCAGGTGGATAACGAGCGCCTCAATGAGGTGCAGGTGTGCGCCGGGCCATTGGCGCTGGAGCGGCGCACATGGTACACCCTCGCGGCGGAAGAGCGCGACAAACTGCCCTCGCCGGTCGAGTCTTTTGTGCAAGCAATTGCCCACGGTACACCCGCCAGCCCCAACTTCGACGATGGGCTGTGGGTGCAGCGCGTGCTCGATGCGGCAGAGCGCAGCGCGGCGACGGGGGAGCGGGTGGTTGTTACTGGGTAGAACCAAGAACCAGGAACCGAGAACTGACTTACACTGCGCACTGCGTAAAGCTTAACACAGGGAAATAAAGGAAATGACACGCTGATGCAAAAAATAATTTCCCTTATTTCCTTTATTTCCTTTGCTCCCCAGCACTCGTAACTCGCAACCCGTAACTCGTAACTTGATATGAACTTTACCCCCGCCCAGCACGATGCAATTCACCTTGATGGCAACCTGGTGGTGACTGCCGGGGCGGGCAGCGGCAAAACGCGGGTGCTGGTGGAACGCTATCTGCGGCTGCTGGCCCAGCACCAGGCCGAGGAAATTCTGGCTATCACCTTCACCGAGAAGGCCGCCCGCGAGATGCGCGAACGGGTGCGCCGCACGGTGGAGCAGCGCGCCCGCGTCGCCCAGCCCGCCGACCGGCCCATGTGGGAAGCGCACCGGGCGGCGATTGAGTCGGCCCGTATCGGCACCATCCACAGCTTCTGTGCGGCGCTGCTGCGGGCCCACCCCGCCGAAACCAGCCTTGACCCCCAGTTCACCGTGCTGGACGAGGTGGAGGCCGGGGTGGTGCTGGCCGAGAGCGTGAATGAAGCCCTCAAGCAGATTGTAGATCGCAGATTGCAGATTGCAGATTATTCGGAGCAGGCTGCACTTCTTGAGGAATTTGGGCTGGCGGAGTTGCGGGCCTTTCTTGGTGGGATGCTGCGGGGCGGTGGCGAGGTGCGGGCTGCGGTGGCGGCGCTCCCTGAAACGGTGGATGGGCTGCTGGAGCTGTGGCAGGAGCGCCTGGCGCTGGCCCAGAGCGAAGCGCGGGAGAACCTGGTAACGGGGGCCACATGGCGGGCGGCAGTCCAAACGTTGTTCGAACTGGCCCCTGCGGCTCCAGCGGGCGACCGTATCGGCGACCAGGTGCTGGCCCTTGCGCCTCTGCTCGCTCAGGGCGACTGGGGCGATTTCGCTGCGGTTGACGGCATCAACCTGACGGGTGGCGGCAAAAAGGCCTGGGGCGGCGACGAGCCGTTGCAGGCGGCGAAGGCGGCGTTGCGCACCCTGCGCGATAGCTACCGCGCTGTTGCACCCATTCTAACCCTGGCTTTCGATGAGGCGCTGGAGCGGCGGGCGGCGGCGGCCACCCTGGGGTTGGCGGCGCTCTACTGCGTGGCGCTGACCTGTTACACCCGGCGCAAGCAGGCGCTGGATGCGCTCGATTTTGATGACCTGGAACGCTACGCTGCCGCCCTGTTGCAGCAGCCCACCGCCCGCGCTCGCTGGCGGGCCGAGTTGCGGGCGGTGCTGGTGGACGAGTTTCAGGACACCAACGACGAGCAGCGCCAGATTGTGTATGCCTTGACGGGGATTGATCAGATGGCTGGAGCGCCGCAAAATCTTGCGGCGCTACAGTCACCCCCCACGCTGTTTGTGGTGGGCGATGGCAAACAGTCCATTTACCGCTTTCGCGGGGCCGATGTGAGCGTGTTTCAGGCGGTCGCCCGTGACATTGTAGGCGGCAACGGGCGGGCCGTGGCTCTCGATACCTCGTTTCGCACCCACCTTGAGCTGATTGGTTGGGTGAACCAGGTGACGGAAACGATTTTCGCCCGTGAGTCCGCGCTGCGCCCATATGAATTTCCCTTTGAGCCGCTGGTGGCCCACCGACCATCCGCGCCCCATCCCCACTGCCTGGAGTTGCACATGGTGGCGGCTGGCGGTGGCGTTGATGAGAAGCGGGCAGCAGAAGCGGCCACGCTGGCAAATCGGCTGGCGGCGCTGGTGGCGGGCGAGGCCGGGCCAATTGTGTTTGACGAGGGCTTGCGGGCGTGGCGCGTGCCGACCTACGGCGACATCGCCATGTTGTTTCAAGCTTCTACCGTGTTTGAAACCTACGAGGCGGCCCTGCGAGCGGCCAACATCCCCTATCTCACCACGGCGGGGCGGGGCTACTACGGGCGCAAAGAGGTGCAAGACCTGATTCACCTGCTGCGGGTGCTGGACGACCCCAACGACACCCTGGCCCTGGTGGGCGTGCTGCGCTCGCCCCTGTTCGCCCTGGACGACGCCACCATCCTGCGGCTGCACCTCACAAACGACGGCAGTTTGTGGTCAGCCCTCATGGTGGCTGCGTCAATACCTGACGAGACAATCTCCAATTTCCAATCTCCAATCTCCAATCTCCACTTTGCCGCGACCACCCTGCGGCACTTGCACGTCATGCGGGCGCGGCTGACGGTGCCGGAACTGCTGCGGGAGTGTCTGGCTCGCACCGGCTACCTGGCGACGATCAGCGGGTTGGAGGATGGGGCGCGGCGGCGGGTGAATGTGGAGAAGCTGATTGAGGCGGCGCGCCTGGCGGGCGGCAGTGGCCTGCGCAACTTCCGTGACTACCTGGATACGCTGCTGAAGGCTGAGACTCGCGAGGGCGAAGCGCCGCTGGAGGCCGAAGGCAGCGTGCGGCTGATGACGGTTCACCGCAGCAAGGGGCTGGAATTCCCGATTGTGGTGCTGCCCGACATGGGGCGTAGCACCCGTGGGCGCTTTGAGCCGTGGCTAGCGCGGCGGGCCTACGGCCTGGCGCTGCAACTGCGCGACGAGCGCGGCGAGGCCGAAACATCAGCGGCGTATGAGTTGGCCCGAGCGGAGGAAGCCCGCATGGAACGGGCTGAGCGGGAGCGACTGCTTTATGTCGCCCTCACCCGTGCCAAAGATTATCTGATGTTGAGCGGGCCAGTGGGGAATAAAAGCGGCGACGATTGGCTGAGTCGGCTGGTGACGGCCCTGGGCAGCCCCTGGGAAGCAGGCGGCCCGCCGGAGGGCGCAATGCCACCGCTCACCATCTTCCGCCACGAGCGTTAGCCACAGAGGGCACAGAGAACACAGAGAAGCTTTTAACTTTTTGTCCTCCGTGCCCTCTGTGTTCTCTTCAGTATTTTCGCTATGAGGAGTGAAGACGGATTGCCACAGGGGGCACAGAGAACACAGAGAAGCTTTTAACTTTTTGTCCTCCGTGCCCTCTGTGTTCTCTGTGGCAAAACCTAACGGTCGCTCCAGCGGGGCGGGCGTTTTTCGAGGAAGGCGCACATGCCCTCCTGGGCGTCGGCGAGGCTGGCGTTGTGGGCCATCACCTCGCGGGCGTAGCTGTAGGCTTCGGCCTGGGGCATGTGGAGCTGGCGGTAGAAGGCCTGCTTGCCAATGCCGACAACCGTGGCGCTG
>JALONX010000507.1 GCA_025454695.1 Chloroflexaceae bacterium | reverse complement strand
CACGAGTGGCAGCGCTCCATGTGGGTGCGGGATATTTATGGTGTGGTGCCTGACGGCAGCCGGGTGCGACGACTCACCAACGCGCCGGTAACCAGCGCTTTAACCAGCTATCCACAGGGCCAGATTACGGTTCAAGTTGATAACCCAAGCGGCGTTGGGACAGAACTATTGGTGTATGTAGAAGGCAGTGCTGATTTTTCTCAGTTCACTGCTGTGGGCGGTGGACGTTACACGATGACCTTCCCCCGCGTGGCCGACTACGGTGCGAACGTGCGCCAGTCTGTGCGCATGATTAACTTAGCGCCACGCCCCAACCTTGCTGGCAAAAATTGCTACTACGACCTGGCAGTTTTTGCTGACGTTATTCCCGGCCAGACCGTAGATGCAGGTCTGCTGCGCGGCTCACCTCCAAATGCGTTCGGTTGTGCTGCGCCCTTCAGCCCCTCCTGGCAGGCCGATGGCTCGCAGGTCACCTACCTGGTGGAGACGCCCTCGACACGAGCCTTGAGTCCAAACGACATCTGGCAGATCCCGGCTAACCCGCCGTTGCAAAACGCAGGAACACGGCTTCTGAACATGGGCCAGTTTCTCGATCTCGACAAACTCTTTCTGGTGGCGATGGGGTCAGCTGTGCGATCAGACCAACTGCTGTTCATACAAAATGGCGCAACCAACAACTTTATCTACCGTGCGCCCGTTGCCGATGCTGCCCAGCGCCAGCTGGTTGACCTGGGGTTGTGCCCACGGACGAATTGCCGCATTCTGGGTCTGGCCTGGCTGCCCGACGGTTCGGGCTTCTTCTTCTCGCGGGTTGAAGCAGGTTCTTCGTTGGGAAACCCACCACCAGAAGGCGGCGCGATCTACCGCTACGACTTCGCCAGCAGCCGCGCAACGGAGGTCTTCCGCTTGCCGGGGGTGGCCATTGGCCGCATCGCTCTTTCGCCCGATGGCAGCACCATCGCCTTTGAGCGGGCCGCCAGTCTGGACAGTGCAACCGACACGATCAACACCGGGCCGCGCCTGCTCTGCCCATGTAGCCTGTGGCTGGTGGGCAGCAACGGGGCTAACCCCCGGCAGCTCGTCGCCGATGGCCGCGCCCCGGCCTGGAGCAGCCGGGCCCCCACCACACCACCAGCCCCGCCTGGGCAACCAGCACCACCAGCGCCCGCCCCACCAGCTGGAAATGTGCGGGTGTTTCTGCCGCTAGTAAACCGCTAGCCAGGCGGAATACTCCGCTAGGGCAGGAGGTCAGCTTTCTACCCTAGCGGAGTGTTTATCTGCTGCAACGTCTGCTGGTGTACTTCGGCATCTACCCGGTGTTTGTTTGATCGTGCAACCTCGCAGCTGACACCACGCAAACACCAGCGAGTCCCTCCCTGCTGGCGTACAAGTTGCTGTGCTTTTTGTGCCGCACGCTTTGAGAAGCGTATGGTGCAAAGAGACGAGCAACGATGCTACAGCAGAAGGAGACTTACCATGCACGCAGCATTAATTGCCCCCAACAAATATGTGCAGGGCCGGGGCGTGATGGCCGAGCTGGGCAACCAGGTGCAGCCCCTGGGCGACCACGCCCTGGTGATGGCGGATCGAGTGGTGTGGGGCTTGGTGGAGCAGACCGTGACCGACAGCCTCAACCAGGCCAACATTCGCCAGACGTTGGCGACCTTCGGTGGCGAGGCGTCCGACCGTGAGATCGATCAAATTCGGCTCAAGGGCCAGGAGGCCGGGGCCAACATCGTCATCGGCATCGGCGGCGGCAAAGTGAGCGACTCGGCCAAGGCGGTGGGCGCTCAGATGGGCACCGGCTGGGTGATCGTGCCAACGATTGCTTCCACCGATGCGCCAACCAGCGCCCTTTCAGTGATCTACAGCGATGAAGGCATTTTTGAGCGTTACCTCTTTCACCCCAAAAATCCCGACCTGGTGCTGGTGGACACAGCCGTAATCGCCCGTGCGCCGGTGCGCTTTCTGGCGGCGGGCATTGGCGATGGCCTTTCCACCTGGGTGGAAGCCCGTGCTAACCTGGAGTCGCGCAAACCCGCCATGTCGGGCGGGCTGGCCACCAGGGCTGCCGGAGCTATTGCCAAACTCTGCTGGGACACGCTCTTCACCTACGGCGAGTCGGCGGTGCTGGCGGTGGAGCAGCAGTCCGTTACGCTGGCGGTGGAAGCAGTGGTGGAGGCCAACACCCTGCTCAGCGGCATCGGCTTCGAGAGTTGTGGCCTGGCGGCGGCCCACGCCATCCACAATGGGCTGACGGTGCTGCACCACCAGACCCACAGCTTGATGCATGGCGAAAAGGTGGCCTTTGGCACCATCAGCCAGCTCGCCCTTGAAGGGCGACCGCTGAGCGAAATCAATGAACTGATTGACCTCTGCCAGCGCATCAAGCTGCCAACCACCCTGGGCGACCTGAACCTGGGCGAGGCCAGCCCCGAGGAGCTGCGCCAGGTGGCTGAGGCGGCCTGCGCCGAGGGCGAAACCATCCACAACATGCCCTTCGGCGTGACGCCAGACATGGTGCTGGACGCCCTGCGGGCCGCCGACGCCTACGGGCGGGCCTATCGCGAGCGGGGCCAATCCGTCTTCGGCATGGCGCAGGAAGTCGGCGGAAACTAGCTCGCTTGCCATTTCAAGCCAGGCTGATGAACTTTAAGTTTTTATTCGGGTATAAAACGTCCCGTAGCTGCGCGATTTATCGCGCTAGAGCGCCAAGGGCGCGATTTATCGCGCAGCTACAGCATACCCGTTTTAATTTTTAAAACTCCATTAGCCTGACGCTATGGGCTGGCTTGAAGTGGCAACGCCACACAGAAATTAAATCCTTGCAGTTCATCTTACGCCGTAGTTCTCCGTTACGCCAACTCCCACACTCCGTGGCAGCGCCACTCGTCACCAGGCAAGCGCTCGTAGAAGCGTAGCTCCCAAACCACCGCTGCGCTCACGTCCACCAGTTCGCTGGCCAGCGCGGCCAGGGCTGGCCCCTGTTCCGGTGCAAAGCCATAGGCCAGGCTCACATGTAGCCAATCCTTCAGGCGAATGGCATCGCGGCGCGAGGGCGAGGCGGCGTGGGCGGCGAAATCGGCGGCCAGAGCCTGGAGCCAGGGCGAGTCGATTTCCAGGCCGTGCCACGCTTCCCCCAGGGCCATTTCCTTGATGGTAATGGTGGGCAATGCGGCGGCTCGGGCACGTTGCAGCGCCGCTTCCAGCGCGGCCAGGTAGCCCGGCACTGCCTCGGCCTCGTCGTGAAAGAAGCCAGTGAGCGTGATGTGGGGCGGGTAGCGGTGGGCCTGGTTGGGGCCGCAGGCCTCGCGGCTCTGGCGGTAATATTCCTCAATCTGGGCGGCAAGTGAACCACTGGGGCAGGCATAGAGAATCAGCTCCAGCGTCATAGCCCCTCCACCAGATTGTGCCGAATGCGCTCGCACTGATCCGTGCTCAGGCCGATGGCGGCGGCATAGCCCATTACGCCACCATATTGTTTGTTCAAATACGCTAACGTCTCCGCCATGTGTTCTGGCTCGCTCAACAGCAGCCGCTCGTAAACGGCCATGTCGACTCCCTCCTGCTGGCGCTGTGCCCGCAGTTGTTCCAGCAACGGCTGCAGATAGCGCGTGGTGAGTGCATAATCAGCCGCTATCATGTCGTCATTAACCCCGGCAATGCCGAGCAGCAGGGCGATCAACAGGCCCGTGCGATCTTTGCCCGCCGTGCAGTGGATCAGCAGCGGGGGTGTCTCGGGCTGAGCAGCTACTTCCAACACCGTCCGCACCTGGGGCTGGCAATTGTCAAGCGTCAGCCGGTAGACCGTCACCAAGTCAGGTTGCAGCACTGCCGCCGTCACCAGGCGACTCTGGTCATCAAAGATGGGCATGTGGCGGTAAGCCACACGCTCCGAAGCAGCAAACACATTCGGTTGCTGGCGTAGCTCTGCAGGGCGGCGCAGGTCAACAATCGTGCGCAGGCCGTAATCAAGCAGGGCCGCCTGGGCACCCGGCGTCAGCGCATGCAGGCTATCGGCCCGCAGCAGCGTGCGCCAGCGAATGAGTCCGCCGTCGCGGGTAGGGTAGCCGCCAACATCGCGCAGGTTGTAACTTCCCTCCAGCGGTAAATGGCGGTTTGGTTGTTCCTCAAGCAACATAACGTTCCTTTAGTGTACAATTGGCAGATGCACATGCTATAGCAGTTTGCAGATCGGTTGAGCCAGCACCATGGGTTTGTGTCGCATCGCAATGCTGTTCCAATCTGCAATCTGCAGTAGCGCTGCGCGCCGCCCTGCGGGCAATAGCCAATCTGTAAGCTGCCATAAAATCATCACCGTCATTGTAGCAAGCAACTGTTAAGAACAGGTGATCCGCACGTGCGTCCAACTCCTCGGTTCTGGCACACTCCTTGCCTGGTGCTTCTTTGGACGATTACTTCTAACGAGCGTTGTACCGAGCACTCAGAAATCGTCAATCGTCAATCATCAAAAGCGCTTCGCGCCGCCCTTACGGGCAACGTCAATCGTCAATCGTACATGGAGCCCCCATGCCGGGAATTCTTATTCTCCACGCCAGCCTTGGCACTGGCCACACCACTGCCGCCGCCGCCCTTGAGGAAGCCTTCGCCCGCCTGTCAGATATACCAGTGCAAAGCGAAGATGTGCTTGATTACACCGGGGCCGTGTTGCGCACCGCCCTCACCGCCGCCTATGAGGGCGCGAGCGAACGCAGCCCACAGCTCTACCGGCTGCTCTACAGCGGTACCGATAGTGAAACGCTGGACGATGCTTTTAGCGGCAACCGCCTCTTGAGCGCGCTGGAACGGCCTTTTCTGGCCCAATTGGAAGGACTCATTCACCAGGTTGCGCCAGACGCGATTATCTGTGTTCACCCGATTGCAGCCCATGTGCTAGCCAGCCGGGTGCAGGAAGGTTCGCTGGCAACGCCTATGTACGTCGTCGTCACTGATTTTCTGGCCCATAGCACATGGCTGGTGCCCGGCGTGAAGCGCTACTTCCTACCCAGCCCTTTTACCCGGCGCATTCTGCTCAAGCGGGGCGTGGCTGCCGAGGCGACCGAGATCACTGGTATTCCCATCCGCCTCCAGAGTACCGAGCCAAAATCGCCCCAGGAGATGCGACAACGTCACGAACTACCCACCGACCAGCCCGTAATCGCCCTGTTTGGTGGCGGGATTGAACCGCAGCGGGTGCGG
>JALONX010000026.1 GCA_025454695.1 Chloroflexaceae bacterium | reverse complement strand
ATGTAAAATATCGTAATAAAAAGCCACATCAATATTGTCATCATTAAAGCCAACAATCAAGAACGTTTCTTCATCAAATGGAACGACCAGGGGCGAATGAACATTGAGTGACCCCAGTTCGTAGATTTCGCCATCTTCCCACATCCAGAGCGTACCACCACTGCGCGTCACCATCACGTCATCACGGATGCCAACCGCAAAGGACTCACATATCTCGTCGTGTTTATCGGCACACAACTGTACCCACTCACCACCTTCCAAGCGCAATAGCTGGGCATGGAATTTTTGCCTACCTTCGGCGATGGTAAGGGCATACACGGTATCGCCAGGCCCACCGACGACCTGCTGCACGAACCATGTGGATGTATCTTCAGACGTTAGTTTGTTAAGCAGCTTGTTGAAGAGGTTTGTCATCATGCTCCTTTCTAACGGTGCTGCATAGGCGAAACGCGGGGAGATGCAGAGTCATCACAAAGTAGTGGCTTGATCATTATAACAAAAAGTGGCTGGCAACAGGTCGCCCCGTCACCAACCACGAGCCTCGATCTCGGTTAGAAACGCCCCTACTTACCATCCTCACCGCGAATAAAGGCCTCGGTGAAGCGGCGGGCCTCATCATCGGTGTATTGCCGGGGCGGGGTCTTCATGAAGTAGGCGCTGGGGCCGTAAATCGCCCCGCCAACGCCCCGATCCATGGCCAGCTTGGCACAGCGCACCGCGTCAATCACTACGCCCGCCGAGTTGGGCGAGTCCCACACTTCTAGCTTCAGCTCCATGTTCAGCGGCACGTCGCCAAAAGTCGTGCCTTCCATGCGGATGTAGCACCACTTGCGGTCGCCCAGCCATGGCACATAGTCGCTCGGTCCCACATGCACATTGTCTTCGCCCATGTCATAATCGAGCTGGCTGGTAACGGCGTTGGTCTTGCTAATCTTCTTGCTTTCCAGCCGATCCCGTTCCAACATGTTGAAGAAGTCGGTGTTGCCGCCGAAGTTCAACTGGTAGGTGCGGTCAAGGCGCACGCCCCGCTCGCGGAACAGGTTGGTCAGCACGCGGTGGGTAATCGTCGCACCGACCTGGCTTTTAATGTCGTCGCCAACAATAGGCAGCTTGCGCTCTTCAAAGCGTTTGCGCCAGTATTCCTGGCTGGCGATAAACACCGGCACGCAGTTGATAAAGCCACAGCCCGCTTCCAGAATCTGCTCAACATACCATTTGGTGGCCATTTCGCTGCCCACGGGCAGATAAGAAATCACCACGTCGGTCTGGGTGTCGCGCAGAATCTTCACAATATCGTCGGTGTCGCGCTTAGCCTTGCGCACCTTGGTGCTCAGGTATTTGCCAATGCCATCGTGGGTCATCCCACGGGAAACCGGCACGCCCAGTTTGGGCACACTGCTAAATTTGATCGTGTTATTCGGCTCGGCAAAAATTGCCTCGCTCAGGTCACGGTCAACTTTGGTGTCGGCCACATCAAAGGCCGCCGAAAATTCAATATCGCGGATGTGGTAGCCGCCCAGGTTTACATGCATCAGGCCCGGCACCTGATCTTCGTCGCGGGCGTTTTTGTAATATTCAACCCCCTGCACCAGCGACGAGGCGCAGTTGCCAACCCCAATAATCCCAACACGTATCTTACCGCTCACAGGTACACTATCCTTTCATCACTGCTGGCCGCTGGCACATGCGCCAGGGCATACCATAACCCCGCAGGGGTATGTTGCTGGCAAAAAGCCACCCAAATAAAAATTGTACCACAGTTCAATGGACGGACATGCATTCGCAAGCAGAAGAACATTGCTTTGCAGGGCGGGTTGGGGCACAGACAGCGCCCTTTGGCGTAGAGACGCAGTTTACATGGCTTGTCGTTGTGCTGCGTTGCATGCCATTGCGGGCGGGTCTCAGACCGCGCCCCTACGCCCTTGCTGTACATTGGTTGTCGTTCATTGTTTGCGTGGTGGGTATATCGTATGAGTCCACTCACTACGATATTGGCTGTCCATTACAATTATTCAAAACTTTTGCGTCCTCCGCGTCCTCCGCGGTGAACTGCCGGTTGGTTCTCGGTTCCCTTCGACAAGCCCTTCGACCCTTCGGCAGGCTCAGGGCAGGCAAGCTCCCCTTCGTCAGGCGGTTCCCGAGCCAGTCGAGGGGCAGAAGCCGGGGAGCCTCAGGGTAGGCTCGGTTCTCGGTTCTTTCCTCAACAAAATTTGTGCTATAATTACATCTATACCTCGTGTTAACCCGTTGCGACGAACGTAACCGTCTGGCAGCGCTGCCTCAGCACAACAGAAACCGTGTCTTTCCCCAGGGAGGGATGCCCCGTGAGCGACTCGATTGCGATTGATTTACGGAATGTGACCAAACGCTTCGGCGACGTGACCGCAGTAGACAACATTTCACTCCAGATTCGCGACGGCGAGTTTTTTTCCATGCTGGGGCCAAGTGGCTGCGGCAAAACCTCCACCCTGCGCATGATTGCGGGCTTTGAATACCCCAGTCTTGGGCAGATCTACATCCACGGGCGCGAGATGGGCCATATTCCGCCCTATCAGCGGCCCGTCAACACGGTGTTTCAGTCCTACGCCCTGTTTCCCCACATGACGGTGGAGCAGAATGTAGCCTTCGGCCTGCAGATGAAGGGCGTAGACAAGGCGAGCATTCCTGGCCGAGTGAAGGAAGCCCTGGAGATGGTGCGCCTGGGCAGTTTTGGTGCCCGCCGCCCCCGCCAGATGAGCGGTGGCCAGCAGCAACGGGTGGCCCTGGCCCGCGCCCTCGTCAACCATCCCGAGGTGCTGCTGCTGGATGAGCCGCTCGGCGCGTTGGATCAGAAATTGCGCAAGGAGATGCAGCTAGAACTAAAAGGCCTGCAAGAACGCCTCGGCATCACCTTCATTTTTGTGACTCACGACCAGGAAGAAGCCCTGACCATGTCTGACCGGATTGCGGTGATGAGTCAGGGTAACATTTTGCAAGTTGGCTCGCCCACCGAGATTTACGAGCGGCCCATATGCCGTTTTGTGGCCGATTTTATTGGCGAAACCAACTTTATTGACGGTACCGTGCGCGAGGCCAACGGCACCCACGCCACCCTTGCCACCGAGGAGGGGCTGCATGTGCAGGGCTACACACCGCGCCCCGTGCAGCCAGGGCAATCGGCTACCATCTCCATTCGCCCGGAAAAGGCCCGCCTGCTGCCGGTGAACGGCAACAGCACCCCGGCGGCCAACACCATGCCGGTGCGTGTCGAGCGGGTAAGCTACATCGGCAGCGACACCCGCATTCTGGTGCGGGCACATGGGGGCCGCAGCCTGAGCGTGTGGGAGCAGAACACCCTCAGCACCCTCGACCGCGAAGCCTACTGGGAAGCCGGTGACGAAGCCGTGCTCGCCTGCCCGGTAGATAACGCGCTGGTGCTGACGGAGTAGGTTAACTGCGTGCTGCGTATTGCGTACTACGTAATCTTTTCAATGAAGTGTACAACGCACCTCGCAGATATAGATCGCAGTGATGGCAATGCCTCGAATTACGCAGTTCGTAGTACGTAGTACGTAGAAGGGTTTCTCGTGGCAGCAAAATCCCTCGACCCTCCCCAACGTAGCGACCGCCTCCGCACCTGGCTCTTGCTTGGGCCGGGGCTGATCTACCTGCTCATCTTCTTCGCCCTGCCGCTGGTGGTGATCGTCCTCTACAGCTTCCTGACGCCAGGGCCACGGGGCAATGTGGAATGGGTCTTCACCTTCAACAACTACATCACCCTCTTTACCGGCGATCTTTACCTAAGCGCCTACTGGCGTTCGATCTGGTCGAGCCTGCTCACCACCTTCGTCTGCCTGCTGATTGGCTACCCGCTGGCGCTGTTTATTGTGCGTAGCCCACCCCGCTGGCGCGTTGTGTTGCTCTTCCTCATTTTGATTCCCTTCTGGACGAACTTCCTGGTGCGTACCTACGCCTGGATGATTATTCTGGCCAACAATGGCCTGCTGAACGGCCTCATTCAGGCCCTGGGCATGCCTCGGCAGACGCTGCTGAACACCGAGGGCGCAACGCTGGTTGGTCTGATCTACGGCGAGTTGCCCTTTATGATTTTGCCGCTCTACGCCGCCCTGGATCGTTTCGACTTCAACCTGATGGAGGCCGCTGCCGACCTGGGAGCCAACCGCTGGCAGGCCTTTCTGCGGGTGATGCTGCCGCAAACCATGCCTGGCGTGGTGGCTGGCTCGGTGCTGGTGTTTATCCCCACCGTGGGGCAGTTCGTCGTTTCCGACCTGCTCGGCGGGGCCAAAGTGGACTACCTGGGCAATATTTTGCAGCGGCTGTTCCAGCGTTCCAACCCGCCCAACTGGCCGCTTGGTTCAGCCATGGCGATTGTGTTTATGTTCGTGCTCACCGTTGCCATCATTATTTACTTCCGCGGCACCACGGAGGAAGACCGATGATCGAAGCCTCAAGCAAAACCCAGGCCCGCCCGACCGTTCGGCCTGGCTTCCGGCTCGGCACCATCTCCTGGGGCAACTGGGCGCTAGGCACCCACGCCCTGCTAGTCTACCTCTTTCTCTATGTGCCCATCGCCGTGCTGGTGCTGTTCTCGTTTACGCAGGATCAGTTTGGCACCCGCTGGACGGGCTTCACCTTCGACTGGTATGCCCGCCTGTTTAGCAATGACCGTCTGATGGGTGCGGCCCTCAACACGCTCTACGTAGCGCTGGCTTCTACCGTCGCCTCCACCGTGCTGGGCACGCTGCTGGCGATGGCCATGGAGCGCACCCGCTTCCGCGCCCGCCCCGCTGTTGATGGCCTGCTCTACCTGCCGATTGTCATCCCCGAAATTGTGATGGCCCTCTCGCTGCTGGCTTTTTTTGCCTTTTTCTTCGACATTATCGAATTCGTCACCGGCGCAACGCTGCGCCGCAGCCTGACCACTGTCACCCTGGCCCACATCGCCTTCAGCATCTCGTTTGTCGTCGTCGTCGTCCGCACGAGTCTCAAGAATTTCGACATGCGGCTCGAAGAAGCAGCCGCTGACCTGGGGGCCAACGGCTGGAAAACCTTCTGGCGCATCACCTTTCCGCTGATTCTGCCCGGCATTATCGGCGGGGCGCTGCTGGCCTTCACCCTTTCGCTCGACGACTTCATCATTAGCCTGTTTCTTTCTGGCCCTGGCACCTCGCTGCTGCCGGTTGAGGTCTACGGGCGGGTGAAACGGGCGATTACGCCTGAGATTAACGCCATCTCCACCCTCATGCTCATGCTCTCGATGACGTTGGTCTTTCTCTCGCAAGTGTTGCAACGAAGGAGGTGAGAAGAAAAGGAAGAAGGAAGAAGGATAAAGGATGAAGGATGAACGCTGTAAATGTTGTTCATAGACGATCTACGACTTCAGCCTTTAGCGTTTTGCCTTCAGCCTTAGTGTACTCATAACTTATAACTCGTAACTCGTAACTCGTAACTCGTAACTCGTAACTCGTAACTAGAAAAGGGGTTTTTTCCAGATGAAACGTTTGTTAGTAGTCTTCTTTCTATTGCTGCCGCTGCTGGCTGCATGTGGCGGTGCAACAACCCAGGCTCCCACGGCTGCGGCACCTGCCGCTGCAACCACCGCGCCCAGCGCCGCTACCGCCGCGCCGGTTCCTACCGCCCAGGGCCTGGTTTCGGCCACAGCGGCCCCGGCGGCATCTCCGGCTGCTGGCGGCGATCTTGAGGTGGACAGAAGCAAACTCTCCAGCGAACTCTTCTTCTTCAACTGGTCAGACTACATTGACCCGGCCATTCTGGAGGCCTTTGAAACGGAATATGGTGTGAAGGTGACGGTTGACACCTTTGACGCCAACGAGGACATGCTGGCCAAGGTGCGGGCGGGCAATTCCGGCTACGACCTTGTCACACCCTCCGATTATGCCGTGGACATTATGTGGCGCGAGGGTTTGATCCAGGAACTGGACAAGTCGCTGCTGCCAAATGTTCGCCACATGGATCCGGGGCTGCTGAACAAATATTTTGACGAAGGCAACAAGTTCTCGCTACCCTACATGTACGGCATCACCGGCATTGCCTACAACAAAGAATTTTTCCCCAATGGGATTGATAGCTGGGCTGCCATTCTGGAACCCGCTAACATTGAGCAGTTTCGGGGCCAGTTCAGCATGCTAGATGACGAGCGCGAAACGCCGGGCGCAGCCCTCAAGCTGCTGGGCAAGTCGCTCAACGAAACCGACCCGACGGTGCTGAACCAGGCTCGCGACATTCTGCTGGCGCAGAAGCCCTTTATCGCCGCCTACAACAGCAGCGACGTAAACCGCAAACTCTCCAGTGGCGAATATGTGATGGCCCACTCCTGGAGCGGTTCGGCTATGCAGGCTCGCAACGGCCTGGGCGATGAGTTTCCGGGCAACCCCAACATCAACTTTGTCATCCCCAAGGAAGGTGGTATGATCTGGATGGACAACATGGTCGTCCTGAAGGACTCGCCCAATGCCTACACCGCCCACGTCTTTATGAACTTCCTGATGCGGCCTGAGATTGCGGCCCAGAACACGGCCTACATCGGCTACCTTTCGCCCAACAAAGATGCGGTGCCGCTGCTGCCGCAGGAAGTACGCGACCTCTACGCCGAGGGCTTTGCTCCCGACGCCGAGGTGTTGAAGCGGCTCGAATGGGCCGTGCGCAACGAACAAACCACTGGCTTCACCCAGATTTGGACTGAGGTGAAGGGCCAGTAGCGTAGCCGTTGTAACGCAGAGGAACAGAGTCGCAGCGACGCAGAGGTTCAACATACACACTGTTCCTCTACGCCGCTGCGTCTCTGCGTTTTATGCAAAAGGAGGCAGCGATGTTCGACTCAGCAAACCCCAAACACGCCCATGTGCTTGAACGGCTCCAGCGCGACCAGATCATCTGGTTGGGCACGGTGCGCCCCAATGGCCGCCCGCACCTGGTGCCGGTCTGGTTTTTGTGGCAGGGCGACAGCATGCTGATCTTTAGCCAGCCCGATAACCAGAAAATCCGCAACCTGCGTCACAGCCCCCATGTGACATTGGCGCTGGAAACGGGCGACGACGGCGACGATGTAGCAATCATCGAGGGCACGGCGGAGTTGCTGCCGCCAGGGATGGTTGACGTAACGCTTAAGGCCTACGTTGAGAAATATGCCGAGGGCATTCAGCACATCGGCATGACGCCCGAAAGCATGGCCGCCACCTACAGCCAGGGCATTCGCGTCACGCCGAGCAAGCTGATTGCGTGGTGAAGTGTAGGGGTTAGGGGTTAAGGGTTAATATCAATGAAAACATTGAAGTTCAGAGCGATTAACCCCTAACCCCTAACCCTTAACCTTTAACCCCTAACTCTTCATCCTTTCGTCCGCTCCCGCCCATAGGCCAGAATCTCGTCGAGAAAGCGCGACGGTTTGGCGATCTGGCCCCGGTTGCGCCCCGCTGCCCACGAGAGGTAGAGCCGTTCCCCGGCCCGCGTGAGCGCTACGTAACACAGGCGGCGCTCCTCTTCCACTCCGTCGGGCATGCCCAGGCTGCGCTCGTGGGGCAGCGTGCCTTCTTCCAGCCCCGTTACAAACACCAGTGGCCATTCCAGCCCCTTGGCCGCATGGATGGTGAGTAGCTGCACCTGATCGCGCTCGTCCTTGTCGTTGTCGGCATTCGTCATCAAGGCAATTTCCTGCAAAAAGCTGCTCAGGTCGTTATGTTCTTCGGTGGCCGTCATCAGTTCTTGCAGGTGTGCGCGGGCGTCGGGCAGTTCTTCCGGGCCAACGCGGGCTTCCAGCGTGGCCATGTAGCCGCTCTGCTCCAACACATCGGCCAGCAGGTTGGCGGGCGGCATGCTAGCGGCGAACCTGCGCCAGCGGGCCAGCAGCCCCCCCAGCCGCCGCGCCCCGTCCGCCGCTTTGGGGGTCAGTTCGCTCAGGGCTTCGGGTTTAGCCAGGGCCTCACTCAGGCTGATGCCGTTCTGCGCCGCGAAGCTGGACAGCGCCGCCAGCGACTGCGCACCCAGGCCGCGGGCGGGCACATTGGCAATACGCGAAAGACTCAGGTTGTCGGCGGGGTTGGCCACGGCCCGCAGGTAGGCCAGCCCATCGCGCACCACCGCCCGATCAAAAAAGCTGGTGCTGCCGCGCACGCTGTAGGGGATGCGGGCGTGGCGCATGGCCTGCTCCAACGGGCGGCTCATGTGGCGGGTGCGGTAGAGAATGGCGATGTCGCGCAGCCGCCGCCCCTGCCGCTGGGCCTCGGTAATGCTGCGAGCTATCTGCTCGGCCTCTTCCCGGCCATCCTTCACCTCCTGAATCAGCAGGCAGCGCTCGCCAGGCACAGCCGCTCCCGCCGCCCGCAGCGCCATGGGCGGCACGGCTTTGCTATGCCGAATCACAGCATAGGCCGCATCCAGAATCGGCTGGCGCGAGCGATAGTTGGTGGCCAGTTCCACTACCTGAGCTTCGGGGAAATCGTGGGTAAAGCGGGCGATAATGCTGTGGTCGGCGTTGCGAAAGCCATAGATCGCCTGCATACCATCGCCCACCACAAACAGCGAGCGGGGCCGCCCATAGCCAGGCCGCGAGAGCATCTCAATCAGGGCGTGTTGGCTGGGGTCAGTGTCCTGGTATTCATCTACCAGCAGATGCTGCCAGCGTTCCTGGTACTGCTCCAGCACTTCGTGGTGTTCGGTAAATAGCTGGTGGGTGAGCAAAATCATGTCGTCGAAATCGAGGGCATTGGCGCGAGCCAGGGCCGTCTGATAACGGCGGTAGCAGCCCGCCACAAACTTCTCCACCGGGTCGGGGGCAAAGCGGGCCATCAGCCGGGGCGATTGCAGGCGGCTTTTGGCCCGCGAGATGCGCCGCAGCACCTCGTCCGGCTCCAGCAGCATGGGCGGGCGCTCGGTGGCCGCGTTCAGGGCTTCGGTAGCCAGTTGCAGCTGCTCATCTGCACCGTAGATGCTGAAGTCGGCGGTGTAGTTGCCAAGCCGCCCGGCAATCTCGGCCCGCAAAATCCTGGCGCACACCGCATGAAAGGTGCCGCTGGTGAGTCCGCGCACGCGGGTGCCAAGCTGGCCCCGCAGCCGCTCGCGCATCTCCTTCGCCGCCTTGTTGGTGAAGGTCAGCGCCAGAATCTGCCCCGGCGCAACATGCAGCTTTTCGATCAGATGGGCGATCCGCAGCGTTAACACGCGAGTTTTGCCGCTGCCCGCCCCCGCCCGCACCAGCACCGGGCCAATCGGTGCCGTCACCGCCGCCCGTTGTTCCGCATTAAGAGAATAAACCATGGGGAAATTATGAAGTATGAATGATGAAGTATGAATTGCTAACAACAACAGTTTTTAGCCACAGATTACGCAGATTACACATATTACACAAATGGAGACATAATCTGCGTAATCTGCGTAATTTGTGGGTTATTACAGCGTGTACGCAGCTTTGCCACGAACTAAAATCCGTATTACGTCACCGTGTCATCTTGTCACCCTGTTACCGCCGCACTGCCGCCAGCAGCCCCAGTGGCACCAGAGCCACCAGGTTCAGCATCAGGGCCACGCTCATCATGCCATAGTAGAAGATGTAGAACTGCGTTGCGGCTACAAATATGCGCTCATTCATATTCAGCGTCCAGAGGGTGGCAAAATTCCAAACCAGCAGACACACCAGCAAGGTGGTAAAACCGGCCTGCGCCCCTTGAATGTCGGGGGTACTCAGTTCAATCGTGCTGCCAATGGCAAAGGCCAGGTAGAGAAACAGGTAGAGCCGCCAGTCGAGCCAGTTAGCCGGGGTAAACAGCGCTCCCAAAAAGGCAAATGCGCCCTGCGCCACGGCTTGAAGCAGCGACCCCATGGCGAACTCGCCGTTGCCCTCGGCGGGGCGCGTTGCGGCATCGAGGGCCTGAAGCGTCGCCGGGTCGAGCAGCAAACGGGCTGCCATGTAAATAACCAGTGTGCCAAACAAAATCGGCCCGATGCCCACAAAAAAGCGGCCCACATTCTGGTAGAGGTTGCCTGGATTGTAGGACGTGATCACCTGGCCGTGATCCAACTTCGACTCAAAGCGCTCAATGCGATGGGCGAAGAGAATGGCGAACACCGCGTGGCCCAACTCATGCACGAGAACGCCGAGCCAGCCGAAGAGCCGCAGGTAACAGCCAGCGCCAAAGGCCTGCATGCCGAGCCGCGCCACCCGCCCGGCGATGAGGTGCATCACAAAGGCCAGGCCCAGGCCCGGCAGCACCAGCACCAGCAGCTGGTTCAGCGTCGTCGTCAGCACCTGCACACTGTAGCCGAGCAAATTTTGAAGCGTCTCGTTCATCGTAGGGGCTGCCGACCATGCACAGGTTCATCTGCAATAGCGCTGCGCGCCGCACTTCGGGCAACAGCCAATCTACAATCACAAGGTGGGCTGAGCCGCTGCCAGGGCCTGCTCCACCGTGGCAAGGTCGGGGGCCAGCAGCACCTTGTTGATCAACTTTTGCAGAGTGGCAGGGTCGTTGACGGTGCGGGTCTGGTGTAACAGACTCATCGGCGCAGTAGGAAAACGAGCGGCGATAGTGTCCTCAAGCGTTTGCTGCAACGTTGCTCGTAGAGTCTGTTCCTGGGCTTCCAGTTGTTCCTTCAACGTGGCCTCACGTCTGGCAAATTCAGCCCGCTGCTGATCAAAGCTAGCTTCACGTTTGGCAAATTCAGCCCGCTGCTGATCGAATTCAGCCCGCTGCTGATCAAAGCTAGCCCGCTGCTGATCAAATTCAGCGATCTGCTGATCGAATTCGGCCAGTTTTTCTTTAAACAGGTACGAAACAAGACTGCTGCTCATAAGGCGCTCCTTTGTGACCAGACGAACAAAGCGCTCGTTATCAAAAATGGGTTCGGCAAACACCCCCAGGGCAGTCAGCAATTCGGCCTGTGTGGGTTGAACCACATCAGCCAGCAGCCGTTGCGCCGCTTCTTCCACCGTCGCTTCGGTTGCCCCCTGCATGAGTGGTGCCAGGGTGACGACGGCTGGCAGGCCACTCGTCAGGGCCGCTGCCGCATCCAGTTGCCACAGCTTCACGCAAGAAAACGTGACTGACCAGCCCGCCTGCCCCGGCACATGTTGCGTTAACGTTTCCCCAACATCGGCCTCCGGCGATAGGTAGATGATTGTGACCACGATGGGACGCTCGGAGCGATTTTGGCCCAGCCAGGCCACATAGCCCAATACCCGCCAGAGAAACTGCTCATCGTGCCAGCCCTGCCATTCGATCAGGTGCAGATACTCGGTGCCATCGGGTAGGCGCACCCGCAGCAGCGTGTCGAGGCTGGTTTTGCTGGTGGGCATCTCCAGCATTTCCACCGCAATCACCTCGGCATCGGGCAGGCCCAGCATGGCCAGAATATCCTGGGGCCGCAGCTGGGTAATGCGCTTCAGTGGCAGGTCGGTTTTCATGGGCTGCTCCTGCACGCGGAACTACTGTAAGTATAGCATACCCGCGAGCTAAACAACCTCACCGCCGAGGACGCCAAGATGTTTTCATCGTTAAGACAGAGTTTGAAATGAGCATCTCGTACTTGACCGTAGTGCGGACTTTAGCCCGCGTGTAGAAGACGCGGACTGAAGTCCACACTACGTGTATCGTAGCGTGTAAAGCTGATATGAACTTTGTCTAAGGACACGAAGGACGCCAAGAACTCCCAACCCCCTGTCGCCTCGGCGTCCTCGGCGTGCTCGGCGGTAAATTGTGTTCGCTCCGCGCACTCTGCGCCCTCGGCGGTGAGTACATGGTGGCCCTTGACACGGGTTCTATACTCATAACAGATTCCCCCAGTGCCTGCCGTTTATTGCAGTAGAACGTTATAACAGGAGAAAGTAGACCACTATGTCAAGGCAACGCCGCCGAAGCCGAATGCGCCGAAATCCGATGCAGCGGGTTGTGTATGTCATCAGCGACTTGCACCTGAGCGCCGGGCGCGACCCCCACACTGGCGACTGGGACGTGTTGGAGGATTTTATCGTTGACGATGCTTTTGTCGCTTTTCTCAACCGCATCAGCCGCGACAACCCGGATGGCGCGGAGCTAGTGATTGCTGGCGATTTTTTGGAATATCCCCAGACGTTGCCCGAACTTGGCCCCACCAGCCCGGCAGATCACCTCAGCACCACCGAGGAGGAGTCGCTGGCGCGGACTCGCGTTATCCTCGGCATGCGCCCGGAGCGGGCCAGCGGCCACCCGGCGCTGTTTGCCCGCCTGCGGCAGTTCCTCAACGATGGCCACCATGTGACCATTCTCATCGGCAACCACGATATTGATCTGGCCTGGCCCAGCGTGTGGCAGCTCGTTTGCAGCACGCTGGAAACGCCCGGCATGCCCGGCAGGCTACGGCTGCTGCCCTACAGCTACACCGTAGGCAAGGCCGAGCGCGGGCGAGTCTACATCGAGCATGGCAACGAATACGACTCGGTGAATGCCTTTGGCGAACAGCAGCGCAACCTGTTTGACGTGGACAGCAGCGGCGTGCAGCGGTTGAAACGTTGCCTGGGCACCCTGTTTGTAGATAAAGTCTACAACGACCTGGAACGCGAACGCTGGTTTATGGATAATGTCAAACCCATGCAGCGGATTGTGTTACTGGGTTTGCAGAACGATCTACGCTTCACCGCCACGGCGCTGGCCCTGATCGCCAAATTTTTTATCCTCAACGGCACGCGCAAATTCATCTTCGGTTCGACTGACGCAGCGGTGCTGGGCGCAGCACCGCTGGACACCGAAACGGTGCTGGGCGCTGTGGAAGACGAAGAGGTGCGCCGGTTGCTGGCCGCACAGCTCAACACCCCGGCAGCCCAGGCCGAGTTCGAGCAGGCGGTGCAGCAGTTCAGCACTGATGAACAGCTGGTGGTGCGTGTAGGTACTACCGACCAGCCGAAGCTGGACGAGGTAGTGGAAACGGTGCCAGCTGCAGAAGATGGCGTGGTGCTGGGCGGCTTTTTTGGCCCCAAGGAAGATGCCTACCGCAAGGCAGCCCGCGAGTACATGGCGGCCAACCGGCAAGTTTCCGCCGTGATTATGGGCCACACCCACGGGCCGATTGACGGCAACAAGGAGCCGATTCTGTTTGACGGTGGGCGACAGGGGTTTTACCACAACAGCGGCACTTGGACGCGCCACCTGCCCACGCGCCCCGAACGGCCCTACAGCTGGGCCGAAATCAACGATGAGTCGAACTACATTTCTTCGATGAGCTACCTGCGGCTGGTGCCCAACGAATGGGGCGAGTACCATGTGGAATATCGCTACTGGGGCTCGGAGATGGGGTAGCGTTGATTAGTTGGACAGGACTAACAGGATTAACAGGATTAACAGGATTAACAGGATTGGAGCGTTTCATCGGTGTTCAGCGTCATCCTGTTTGTGTCATGTGCTAAAAACCGCACATGTTTGGCCAGAACTCACATGAGAGGCAGGATTTTTCGCGCAATATCTTTCAGAGCTTCTTATCACGAGGTGAACTGCTCAACCTTCGCAGCCAGTTGCTCTAATAATCCGCGCTCCCCCTTGCCAACGGTGGAATGAGCGACCTGGATGCGGTAGGCCAGCGTGCTGAGCAAGGCGGTGCGGCGCGGGCCATGCGGCAGGGCCTGCAAATGGCCGAAGGTGGCAGCCAGCACCTGCACGGTGCCCGATGGCCGTGCCGCTGGCATGGGCGGCGTCGGCGTCAGGGCGGGTGTTTGCATCGGCGGGTCGAGGTTGAGCAGCAGCGCCGAGAGGTGCGCCGCGCCGATTTTTGAGAGGTGCTGGTTGCCGTTGCCACACTTTGGCGATTGAATGCAGGCTGGGCAGCCATCGGCACATGGGCAGTCGGCCAGCGTCTGGCGGGTGCGCTCCCACCACTCCTCGGCTTGCTCAAAGCCAATCTCGGCAATGCCAACGCCGCCGGGCACGCCGTCGTAGACAAAAATGGTGGCCAGCTGCGTGTCGGGGTGATAGTTGGTAGATAAGCCGCCAATATCGGCCCGGTCGCACTGGGCCAGCAGCGGCAGCATGCCAATCGCCGTATGCTCCATCGCATGCAGCGCGTCAAGGCTATCGTCGCACACCAGCTCCAGCCGTTCCACCATGGTCTGCGGCACCGTCCACCACACGGCGACGGTGCGGAATGTCCACGGCGGCACATCCAGATCATGCACGCCGAGGACGGAGCCGGTGTAGTGTTCCTTGCGCCGGTAGGCCGTCACCTGCCGCGTGACCTCAACTTTGCCTACCGTCACCTCGATCTCGCCAATGCGCCGCTGCCGCAGCACCTCGCGCACCCGGATTTCGGTTGTGTCGAGCGTGTCGGTGTAGTAGTTGACGCTAACGCGGCGGGCATGGGCCAGGCTGCCCTGCACCTGCTCAATCGCGTAGCTGTGGCCCTGCGAAAGGTAGATTGCACCGGGGTAGACTTCAAACGGGGCGCGGTTGCCCGCCACCTGCTCAATCAGCCTGCCATTCTCACTGTCGCGCACGGCGATGGTGGCACCGTCGGCGCTGCGGATATTGACCTGCGCCGCAGGCCGCCCCGGCCCGCAGTAGGACAGTCGCCCATCAGGCAACTGGGCCAGTTCGCCCTTGCGCACCAGCCAGGCCCGTAGCGCCGGGGCACTCGCGCCAAAGAACTGGTCGTCGGCTTCGTGTAGGGGCAACTCGGCGGCGGCGCAGCGCAACTGGTCGGCCAGAATGTAGGGATTCTCCAGCGCCACGCGGGCATGTTCGTGGGAACGCTGAAACAGCGCCTCGGGATGGCGCATGTAGAACTGATCGAGCGGATCGTCCTGAGCCACCAGCACCGCCAGGCTAGCCCCGCTGCTGCGCCCGGCCCGCCCGGCCTGCTGCCAGGTGCTGGCCACGGTGCCGGGAAAGCCGCCCATCACCACGCCGTCCACCCCGCCAATGTCCACACCAAGCTCCAGGGCGTTGGTTGAGACCATGCCCTGAATATCGCCCGCCACAAAGGCCCGTTCGAGGCGGCGGCGCTCCTCCGGGGCGTACCCAGCCCGGTAGGCGTTTACCCGTTCGCCGTGGCTGCTGCCGCTCTGGCGCAGGGTTTCGCGGGTGTAGCGCAGCACCAGTTCAGCGCTACGGCGGCTGCGGGTGAAGGCCAGCGTTTTGACGCCACAATGCACCAGATAGGCCAGCAGGTTGGAGGTTTCCACATTTGTGCTGCGGCGCTGGCCGCTCTCCACATTTGTGCTGCGGCGCTGGCCGCTCTCCACCTGGGGCGCGCCATCGTCTTGCCCCTGTTTCGCACCACGGGCCTCGATGATGGGCGGATTCCAGAGCACAAAACTGCGTTGGCCCTGGGGTGCGCCGTCGTCGTCAATCACCTGCACTGGCTCGCCCACCAGCGCGGCCAGGTGCTCCTCCGGGTTGGCGGAGGTGGCCGAGCAGAGGATAAACTGGGGCGCAGCGCCGTAGTGGGCGCAGACTCGCCGCAGCCGCCGCATGATGAGGGCCACGTGGGAGCCGAACACGCCGCGATAGGTATGGGCTTCGTCAATCACCACATAGCGCAACTGGCCCAGCACAGCCTGCCACTGCCCGTGGTTGGGCAGTAGGGTGCGGTGCAGCATGTCAGGGTTGGAGAGAATCAGCTGTGCCCGCTGCCGCACGCCGTCACGATCCTTTTGCTGTGTATCGCCATCAAGCGTGGCTGCCGTCAGGGGCTGATCTGGCAGTGCGGCAAGCAGCTGTTGCAGCGAACGTAACTGGTCGTGGGCGAGGGCCTTGGTGGGGAAAAGCAACAGCGTGCGTGCCCCGCGCTCGGCCAGGCTGGCTTCAATGGCGGGCAGCTGGTAGCAGAGGGTTTTGCCGCTGGCGGTGGCCGTCACCACGCCCACATGGTTGCCCGCCCGCGCCGCCGTAATCGCCGCCGCCTGGTGGGTGTAGAGCCGATGAACGCCACGCTGGGCCAGAGCCTGGGCTAATGCTGGCGCAAGCGGCTCGGCCAATTCGGCATAGCGGGCCGGGCGGGGCGAAAAAGGCTGGCAATGCACCAGCTGGCCGCCGTAAGCAGGCATCGCGGTGAGCAGTTGGGCGAAATCGGTGGTCATAACATTTACAGCAGATTGCAGATTGGCTGTTGCCCGCAGGGCGGCGCGCAGCGCTATTGCAGATTGCAGATTGGAACAGCACTGGTATGCGGAAAAACCACATGGTGCTAGCTCAACCAATGTGCGAACTGCTACAGTATACCGCAGATAGCTGTCAAATGTATGAAATATAAAGTATGAAGTACGAAGTAGGAGAATCTGATTACGCACCACGCAGCACGCAGTACGTAGTATGCACCACGTTTCACCGTGTCATCTTGTCACCCTGTCACCCTGTCACCCTGTCACCAACTACCGCTGCCACGCAATCCCGCGCTGCGGCGGTGATCTGCGCGAAGTTGCCGCTGCTGACGGCTTGCTGCGGAATGAGGTTGCCGCCGATGCCCAGGGCCACCGCGCCCGCCGCCAGGTAGTCGCGGGCGTTGTCGGCGCTCACGCCGCCGGTAGGCACCAGCTTGAGAAAGGGCAGCGGGGCCAGCACATCTTTCATGTAGGCCGGGCCGCCCAAACGGGCCGGAAAGAGTTTCACCAGCTCAGCCCCGGCTTCGTGGGCTGCCAGCAGCTCCGTCGGCGTGATCCCGCCGGACAGCACGAGGACGCCCCGGTTCACACACGCGGCGATGGCGGCGGGGCGCATGGCGGGCGTGACCACAAACTGCGCTCCGGCATCAATGGCGCTGGTGGCCTGCTCGGGGTGCAGCACGCTGCCCACTCCCACGCACAGCTGGTCGCCCAGGGTTTTGCGAACGGTCGTGATAGCTTCCAGCGCACCGTTGCCAGTGAGGGTGAATTCCAGCACGGTGATGCCGCCGTCGAGCAGCGCCTGGGCGACTTCCACCGCCCGGCTGTAATCGGTTAAGCGAACGATGGCCACGATTTTGCGGGACAGAATCTGTTCGGTTGGGGTCATTGGTGTTGGTTCCTCACATATGATGGTACGCCGTGAAAAGAGTGTAGCACCCTGCGTCGTGTATCAATGAGACGCTGTGTTCCTCAGTGTCTCCCCAACGACAGGCGGAGTGTTCACTGCCGTGCGATGCAGATTCTTCACTCCGTTCGGAGTGACAAAGAAATGCACTGAGAATCATTGTCTCCCCGACGACAGGCGGAGTGTTCACTGCCGTGCGATGCAGATTCTTCACTCCGTTCGGAATGACAAAGAAATGCACTGAGAATCATTGTCACCCCGACGACAGGAGGGGTCTTCGTCGCAACGCCGTGCAGATTCCTCACTCCGTTCGGAATGACAGTGATTTGCAAGCCGCATACTTCATCACTCGTCACTCGTCACTCCCTCACCGCGCCACGTCCGTCCGCTCCTGGGCCAGCACGGTGTTAAGTTCGCTTCGCGTGGTCAGGGTGCGGTCGCCGTGCTGCGAGAGGGCAATGGCGGCCAGGGCCACGCCGCGCTGCAAGCCCGCCAGCGGGTCGTTGTCCAGCCAGCCATCAAGCACACCCGCCGCAAAGGCGTCGCCACTGCCGATGCGATCCACGATCTGTACCGGCAGTGCGGGCTGCATGGTGAATGCATCGCTCTGCAACAGTGCCGCGCCACGGTCGCCAAAGGTGCAGTAGAGCGCCTGTGCCCGCGTCAGCGTTTGCAACTGCGTCATCAACGCCTGCGGTTCGCCAGCGCAGCCAAACAGCAGGGCAGCGTCGGCCCCTTTGCAAAACAGCAGGTCGGCCTCGGCGATGAGTGGGCGCAGCCTGGCCCCGGCGGTGGCGGCATCCCAGAGCTTGCCCCGGAAGTTCACATCAAAACTCACCGTCACCCCGGCGCTTCTGGCCCGCCGCACTGCCTCAACCACCACCTGGTAGCAACTCTCGCTCAGGGCAGCGGTGATGCCGGTGAGGTGCAGCAGGCGGGTGTTGAGCAGGTAGTCCCAGTCCACATCGTCGGGTTGCATGCGGGCCGCCGCCGAGTTGGCCCGGTCATAGATCACCTGGATGGCGCGGGGCGCGGTGGCATACTCAATAAAATAGGTACCGATGCGCTCGCCCGGCACACGCCGCACCGCCGCCACATCCACCCCATCGGCCCGCAATGTGCGCAGCACGGCGTTGCCCAGGGCCTGGTCGGGCAGGCGGCTCAGCCAGCCGCAGCGCCGCCCCAGCCGGGCCAGCGCCACGCACACGTTGC
>JALONX010000506.1 GCA_025454695.1 Chloroflexaceae bacterium | reverse complement strand
GGCGGGGCCGAGCGCTTCTGCCCCGAGATGTATGGCTGGGACACCTTTTTTATCAACTGTGGCCTGCTGGCCCACAATCGCAGCGACCTGGTGCGCAACCATATCGGCAACCAGTTGCACCAGATCGAGCGTTTTGGCATGGTGCTGAACGGCAACCGCTCCTACTACCGCACCCGCTCCCAGCCGCCGCTGCTGCCCGAAAGCATCCGCCGCTATGTTGAAGCGACTGGCGACAAGACCCTGCTGCTCCAGGCCTACCCGCTGCTGGAACGGGAATACACCGCCTACTGGAACGCGCCCCATCACCAGACGCCCATCGGCCTGGCCACCAACCGTGACATCGGCGACACTGACGCGCCCCGCCTGCACGCTGAGTCCGAGGCCCTCGACTTCTTCGCCGGGTTCGACGGCGAGGTGCGCCACTGTGTGCCGCTGATCACCAACTGCCTGCTGGTGAATTACGCCCGTGTGCTGGCCTGGATGGCCACCCAGCTTGGCCGCACGGCGGAGGCTGCCGACTGGAACCGCCGTGCCGACGAACGAACCGAGTTGATTCAACGCTACTGCTGGAACGACGAGGCGGGCTTTTTGTTTGAGTACAACTTTGTGACGCAGCGGCAGGTGCCGGTCTGGTCGCTCTGCGCCTACTGGGCCATGTGGGCCGGGGCGACCACGCCCGCCCAGAACGCCCGCCTGGTGCAGCACCTGGCCCGCTTTGCCCAGCCCCACGGCCTGGCACTGACCGACCGCGATTACGGCAGCCCCCACCCCGAATTTACCTGGGTGCAGTGGAGCTACCCGGCAGGCTGGCCGCCCTTTCATCTCATGGTCGTTGAGGCCCTTGACCGAGCCGGTTACCCCGCCGAGGCTGCGGGGGTTGCCCGCCGCTACCTGGGGCTGATGTTGCGCATCTTTGAGCAGACCGGCAAACTTTGGGAAAAGTACAACGTCGTGGACGGCTCGCTCGATTTCCCCCACGAGCGCTACCAGGTGCCGCCGCTCCACGGCTGGAGCAGCGCAGCAGCAGTGCTGCTGGGGCGGCGGGTCTTTGAAACGAGGAACGTAGAACGGGGAACGCAGAACGAGGAACGCTGAGGCGTATGCGTAATGCGTGATAACCTGAGTTCGGGATAAGCAAGCGCACCCGCAGCAGCATCCTGAGTAGGCCGCCCTGCTTGTGTGGTTACGCCTGGTTCCCTGAAGGCCGTATCGAAGGATGCAGCTCGTGCCACCGTTCCGCATCCTTCGATACGGCCAGGAGAATCGCGGGTGGATGAACAGATGTCCGGGGGTGGCCTACTCAGGATGCTGCACCCGCAGTTTCCCTCTGGAGCAGGCGTCCTGCCGACCAGAACCGCCGGGTGCGTCGGGTTCGCTCCTCTATTGCCTAGCCTGAACTGACGTGACTACGTAACCCTTAACAAATAACGCATTACGCATTACTAGTTCATCAACGAAGATTTCTTGTGTTTTCAGGTCAACACGCTTCAGCGTGTTTTGGGCTTTCAGACGCCGAATTCATTCGGTGGCTGAAACAAAGCAAAATACAAAAAGACTTATTTTACTTACTAATCACGCACTATGCACTATGCACTACGCACTATGCTCACTTTCCGCACAATCCGCGACGCCATTCTCGCCGCGCCCGCCGTGCCGCTGCCCTACGGCGAGGAGTGGACACCCGCCCGCCTCGCGGCGCTCCGGGCCACGCCCCACAAGCAAGGGCTGCTGGCCGCGTTGCGCCTCACGGCCCGGCAGGCATGCACCGCGCCGATCCCACCGCTGCCCTTCAGCGCCTTCCGCCTGTTTAGCGACACCGGCAGCCGGGCCGAATATGAGCAGCCCTACTTCGAGCGCCGCGCCCGCCTGGCCGCTTTGGCCCTCGTTGCCCTGGTGGATGAGTCGGACGAAGGAATTGCCGCCCTGCAAGACCTGATCTGGGCCATCTGCGAAGAATACACATGGTGCGTCCCGGCCCACCAGCTCAACGGCGGGCTGGACGCAGCGCAGCGTCATCGGGTGCCACCCGAGCAGATGATTGACCTGTTCGCCGCTGAAACCGCCGCCATGCTGGCCGAAATCCTCACTCTGCTGGGCCAACGGCTCGATCCCTGGATGGAGTACCGCATTCGGGGCGAAGTGGAGCGGCGCGTCTTTCAACCGCTGTTTTCCACCGCCGCCCATTTCGGCTGGGAGGCCGCGCCCCACAATTGGGCCGCCGTTTGCATGGGCAATGTGGGGATGGCCGCCCTGCTGCTGGAGAACGACCGCGAGCGGCTGGCGGGCGTGGTCGAGCGGGTGGTGCGGGCGCTGGAATGTTTTCTCGACGGCTACGGCGACGACGGCGGCTGCGCCGAGGGCATTGGCTACTGGCGTTACGGCTTCGGCCACTTCGTCTATTTCGCCGAATCACTGCGCGTTTTCACCCACGGACAGCTCGACCTGCTGGCCCTGCCCAGGGTGGCCCAGATCGCCGCCTTTCCCGCCCAGGTCGAGCTGGCTCCGGGCAGTTTTCTCAACTATGCCGATGCTGGTGCGGCCCACCTGCCCACTGGCCTGCTCTTCCGCCTTGCCCACCGTCTTCATGCGCCCCTGCCGCACTGGCAGCACATCCCAGCGGAAAGCGGGCACCAGGGCCGGGCGGGCCACTGGGCCAACCTCAGCCGCAGCCTGCTGTGGGATGACCCACCGCCGCCGCCACAGCCCCGGCCCTCCGGCATAGTGTTTCTGCCCAATCTGGCCTGGCTGCTCGATCGGCGCAAGCTGGCCGATGTGCCGGTGGCCTTTTCGGCCAAGGGGGGCCACAACGCCGAGCCCCACAACCACAACGACCTGGGCCACTTCATCATCAACCTTGGCGGCGAAAGCCTGCTGTGCGACCTGGGGGCGGGCCGCTACAGCCGCGACTATTTCCACGGCGACCGCACGCGCTTTCTGCACCTTTCGTCGGAGGGCCATAGCCTGCCGCTGATTGACGGGCAGCCCCAGCGGGAGGGGCCGCAGTTTGGGGCCGAGGTGCTGGCCTGCACGCCCCAGCCGGACGGCGTAGCACTCACGCTTGACCTGACGGGGGCCTACGCCGTGGCAAACCTGGCCCGCTTCGAGCGCCGTTTTGTCTGGCAGGTGGACGAAACGAACGCCACCGCCACGCTGACATTGAGCGACAGCTTCAGCTTCCACAAAGCACCAGATGTGCTGGAGGAGCGCTTCATCAGCCTGGTGCAGCCCACCGTGCGCAACGGAGAAGCGACATGGTGCGGCCAGCGGGGCAGCGTGACCATGCGCTACAACGCCGCCCGGCTATCGGCCCACCTCGCGGCCCTGCCCACCGAAAATCACAGCGGCGAGCCAATCACGGTCTACCGGCTGGAACTGCGGGCCACCGCACCGCAACCTGATGATGCCTATAGCTTTGTGTTTACGTGTAGCATCAAGTAGCCACAGAGAACACAGAGAACACAGAGAAAAAATGACAACAACGCCAGGCGTCAAATCTAAAGCAACTCAACGACACGACTCCTTTGCAGCCCTGCGACAGATTCAGGGCACGCTTTTGCGGCTTTGCGCGAGCTTCAAAAACACTCTGTGGCCTCTGTGCGCTCTGTGGCAAAAATTATGACAACAACCCTCACCCTGCCAACCCTGGCCCAGCTTGAACGGCGCGTCAGCCGCATGCTGGCCCAGCTTGGCCCCCGGTCGCCCCACGCCACCGCCAATGGCGTCTATGACGACATGCCGCTGGACTGGTGGACATCCGGCTTCTGGCCGGGCCTCCTCTGGGTGATGTACGATCTGACCCATCACACGCCCTTTCGCCTGGCGGCCCTGGGCTGGGACGAGCAGATCGAGCGCCAGTTCAGCCGTGAGTCCGACATGCACCACGATGTAGGCTTTCAGTTTCTGCCCACCGCCGTGCTGAACTACGCTATCACCGGGGATGCCGAAGCGCGGCGGCGGGGGCTGCGGGCGGCCAACTTTCTGGCCGGGCGTTTCAACCCGGCGGGGCGCTTTATTCGGGCCTGGAACGGCGACCTGCACGGGCGGGCGATTATCGACTCGGCGATGAACCTGTCGCTGCTGTTCTGGGCCAGCCGCGAAAGTGGCGACCCGCGCTTTCGCCATGTGGCGCTGGCCCACGCCGACACGCTGCTGGCCCACTTCCTCCGCGCCGATGGTTCCGTTCGCCACATGGTAGATTTCGACCCGGAAAGCGGCGGCTACCTGAAGCACCACGGTGGCCAGGGCCACGGCCCGGAATCGGCCTGGAGCCGGGGCCAGGCCTGGGCACTTTACGGCTTTACCAACATCTACCGCCACAGTGGAGCCGAACGCTTCCGCGCTGCCGCCGAACGGGTGGCGAACTTCTACCTGCATGCCCTGCCGCCAGCCCAGGTGCCACCCTGGGACTTCCGCGCACCCGACGCCTCGGTTGCACCCCGTGACACAGCGGCGGCGGCTATTGTCGCCTCGGGCCTGCTCGATCTGGCGGCGCATGCTTCGACACCAGCGGCGAGCGAACGTTTCCGAGCCGCTGCTGAGTCCATGCTTGGCGCGCTGACATGCGACTATGGCACATGGGACGCACCCCAGGAGCAGGGGCTGTTGCGGGGCGGCACTGGCAACCTGCCCGCCGGGCGGCAAGTCAACGTCTCGCTGATCTACGGTGACTACTTCTACGTGGAAGCGCTGGCAAAGCTGATGGGCTGGGCACGGCGCGTGTTTTACGCGGTCGAAGAACCGCTGGAACTGCACCTTGCCATTCTCGAAGGGGTGCAGGACCGCTATCAGTCACCGTTCTTCGATAATCTCAAGAAATACGCCCAGCGCCCAATCGGCACTTTCCATGCCCTGCCGATCGCACGCGGCAAGTCGGTGTTCAAATCCGACTGGATCCGCGACATGGGCGAGTTTTACGGGCTGAACCTGTTTCTGGCCGAATCCAGCGCCACCACCGGCGGCCTCGACTCGCTGCTGGAGCCGACCGGCAACATCAAAAAGGCACAGGAGTTGGCCGCACGCGCCTTTGGCGCCGATCACGTGTTTTTCGTGACCAATGGCACCAGCACATCCAACAAGATGGTGCATCAGGCCTTGTGCGCGCCGGGCGATATCGTGATCCTGGATCGCAACTGCCACAAATCGCACCACTATGGCTGCGTGCTGGCGGGCGCGCAGCCGCTTTATGTCGAAGCCTATCCGATGACGGAATATTCGATGTATG
>JALONX010000505.1 GCA_025454695.1 Chloroflexaceae bacterium | reverse complement strand
CGGAGCGCCGGGCAGCGGCACGGCTGTGAACCCGGCCCACGAGCTGCGCAACAGGCGCACATGATTTCTACTCAGGGCCAGTACATAGAAGGTGCCATCGCCAGAGAACAACGGCACCAGCGGGCGCAACGTAAAATAGTGCCCGCTGGTGATCTGCTCGGGAATGCTGATAGGCAGGTGGAAAGTGTAGAACACATCCCTACCGCAAAAGAGCGCCAGCCCCTCCTGGGCCTGCTGCCAGAACTCCAGGTTCGTCCGCAGTTCGCGCACGGGTTCAAGCAGCCGCTTCTGCTCTGCTTCACGCAGGCCATGGGCCGCCAGTAGTTCCTCCGCACGGCGCAACAGGTTTTTTAGGCTCACCTGATTCTGTTTCGAGTCTGAACTGGCGGGCAGTGTGGGCAGAAACAGCGATAGGCAGAGGCCCGGCGGGGGCGCAAGCAACGCCCTAAGATCGGCAATACTGAAGGTAGACATCACGACACCTCACTCGGCGACGGTCTGAAAAGACAATGTTTGAGGCTCACGCAACGACGCAAAAGTCTGCCCTGAGGCTCCCCTGCCTGCCCTGAGCGTGGCGAAGGGAGCTTGCCTGCCCTGCTCCTCGTCAAGCTCGGAAACCGCTTGCCGAAGGGTCGAAGGGCTGGTCGAAGGGGCGCAAAGCACAAGCAGAAGTACGTTCATCTGCAATCCTTTGTGGCTTTGTACCTTTGTGAGAACCTTTTCAGACTGCCTCTCAACAACGCATGCAACCCTATATCTGAACCAGCTTCTCTGTGGCGAAGGTGGCCCTGGTGGGCTTCACCAGCCAGAGCAGGTCGCCGTAGCGCATGCGAATGGCATCGCGGTGGGTGCCTGCATTAAACGTCACCTGGTCATCATCGTGCAGGTGCATGTCCACATACACTGACAGGTTGTAGAGGTTGCCAAAGGGTGGTAGCGCACCAACTTCGCAATCGGGGAACTGGCCCCGCAGCTCACTCTCGGTGGCCAGGGCCACATGGTTAGCGCCGAGAACCTGGCGGAAGAGTTCTAGATTCACCAGGCTGGGGGCGGGCAATACCGCCAGCACATAGCGCCCGTCCACCCAGATCAACACCGTTTTTGCAAAGGCATGGCCGCTGGTGTGGGTGTCCTGGGCCGCTTGCTGGGCGGTGTAATCGGTTTGGTGGGGGATGACCTCGTAAGGTACAGCAGCAGTGCGAAGTAATTCGACAACTCTTTGAAAGAGCGGTTCCATCATACCCTCCTTTGTGTTGGTTCAGATCGCCAATAGCGCAATTTGTATATAAACAGAGTCGCGCTGCGCCCGCTGTGCCGCTATGGCGAACAACTCAGGGCAGCGGCTCGGGGTAGCGCTTGAAGGCCGTCACCTGCGTGCCGGGGCCAAAGGCAAAAAAGAAGTCCGTATCTTCAAACCAGACCGACATGTGGCGCAACCGCACTCTGGAGCGGCGTAGGCCCTCCAAACCTTTCACGCAAAGGGCGACCGCACCTTGTGTTGCTCGTACTGCTTATGGCCGTACCTGAATTTTGTTGTCCACCACCACCACACCGGGCGCGGCCCAGGCGGCCTGTTCGGCGGCCTTGCGCTCGGCCCACGAACGCACACTGCCCCGCAGCACCACCATGGTGCCGTGGATTTCTACCGTCACCTGGTTGGCATCAATGGTGGCATTGCGCAGAAAAGCACTCTCGATGCGGGATTTGATCTCAGTTGGTTTGAGGTGAGGCTTGATCATGATAAAATTAGTTACGCCTCGGATACCTTTCAAGCCGTGAATGATCCGCTCAGCAGCCTCTTTCTGGTGGTACGAATCCACCTCGCCGCTCAGCTTCACCCAACCCTCGCTCACCATCACCTGGATGCGTTCTTCGGGCACGATGACATCCCACACCAGGGCGGCGCGAATGGCCGCCGCCAGTTCGGGATCGGTGGGTAGTGCGCCGTTGGCCAGTTGCACATCAATGTCGTTGACCAGGGTCTGGACACCATCTACGCAGCCAGCCACCTGTTCAGCGGCCATTTTCTCGGCCAAGCTTTTGACCTGACCAGTCAGTGTCACGATACCGTTGTGGACAGTTACGCCAATATTGGCTGCTTCCACTTTCGGTTCCCAGCTCAACTCCTCCAGCACATCGCGCTGCAGGGTCAGATCGTTTTTCATGGTGTACCTCCTGACGATGTTCGATTTGCGATGTTCGATTTGCGATTACACCACACCCAGAAATGTCAATTTGAATATGCACGAATGGTAGCCACATGGACACAGCATCGCCACTCTATAGGTTCCAGCCTACCGCAGCCCTCCTCCACCCGCATCACGCCGCTGGCGAGGATTGAACCTGGTCAGTGTGGTAGGGAGGATCCTCGCCATGTGGTGGAACACAGCGCACGATGGTGTTGGCGGTGAACACCCGGAAAAATATTGCCATCACTCTGGAGCGGCCCACTGGCGGGGCATCTCTCCAGCAAAACTCAACGCAGTAGGCGCTGCCTCAACACCACAAACCTGAGTTGATAGTGGCCCGCAACCGTGGTACACTTGCCGTCCATCAGCGTCCATATGCTCTGGTGAGGACAAACTGCTATGGACAGGCCGCTTCCCACCGTGTTAGTTGTTGATGACCGCCCTGAGACCGGCACCGAGCTGCAGGGCTACCTAGTGGCCTGCCACCCTGTGGCCGTGCCGACGGCTGCTGCTGCCCGCCAGCACTGCCGCACCAGCCTGCCCATCGCCCTGGTGGTGCGCCAGCGCCTGCCCGATGGCGTCGGCCCGGCCCTGCTCACCGAGCTACAGGCTGAGTATGGCCCGTTGGCTTTTGCCACCCTGCTGCTGTTGGAGGCTGATGACCAGGCTCCGCTGGCCCAGGCCCATGGCGTCCACGATGTGGTCTGCTGGCAGGTGGGCCATGGCCACCTGGTGAGCCGCCTGCTTACGGCGCTGATTGACAAGCTGGCACTGCAGCACCAGCATGCTGCCCTGCAGCATGACCTGACGGTAAGCCAGCACCTGCTGGAGCAGACCAGGCGTGAGGCCCAGACACATACTGCGTCCAGTCAGGAGATGCAGCTTGCTGGCGTGATTGAGTCCGCAATGGACGCGATTGTAATGGTGGACGAACAGCAGCAGATTGTGCGCTGGAATGCCGCCGCTGCCGCCATGTTCGGCTGTGCGGCGGGTGCCGCCATCGGGCAGTCCCTTGAGCGCTTCATCCCCGAACGCTACCACCTGACCCACAGCCTTGCCATGCACCATTTTGGGAACACCGGGGCCACCGCACGGGCTGGGGGCCATCATCGTCCGCTCACCGCACGCCGGGCCGACGGCAGCGAGTTCCCGGTTGAAGCCTCCATCTCGCGGCTGCAGCTGGATGGGTATGTCTTGTTCATTGCCATCATACGTGACATTACCCGACGGGTGGCTGCGGCAGCCCGTTTGAGCGGCCATGCCGAACGGCTTGAACGGCTCAAAGATGTGGCGGTTGATCTCGCCGGGCCACTCGACAGCCAGCGTATGAGCGCCACGATTTTGCAGCACGCGGTGGCGGCGGTGGGCGCACAGCACGGGGCGATTTTGCGCTACCAGGTCGGTGAGTCGGAGCTGCACCTTCTGGCAGTGCATGGCTTTTCCCCCGAGGAGCGTGCCCGCCTGTCCAACCTGGTGGTGACCTCAAACACAATCTTTAGCGATGCTATCCATTCGCAGGCGATGGTGCATGTGGCCAGTGCCGTGGAACGGGACGCCCGCTATCCCCAGTTGCGCAGCTGGCGCTCGTCGCCCGGCAGCGCGGCGGTGGCCTTTCCGCTTATGGTTGATGGGCGGCTTATTGGCTGCTTCGGCCTGATCTTTGATAACGACCGACGGATCGCACCTGATGAGCAGCTCTTTCTGGAAACCCTGGCCCAGCAGTGTGCCCTGGCCCTTGACCGGGCACTGCTTGATGATGCGCTGCGGGCCAGCGAGGAGCGTTTCCGCGCAATTATTGAGCATAGTGCCGACGGGGTGGTATTAACCGACGCCAATCAACGTACCATCTACGTTAGCCCAAATGTATACCCCATGCTTGGCTATAGCCCGGAAGAGTTTCTGGGCCATGACCTGGCGTCTATAACCCACCCGGACGATTGGCCAGCGTTGAACCAGCTCAGAACAACGATCTTCACCACCCCTGGCGCAAGCGGTACCATTGCTGTCCGCACCCGTCACCGTGAGGGACACTGGCGCTGGATTGAACGCAGCGTCGTCAACCAGCTGGACAATCCAGCAGTTGGGGCGGTGATTGTGAACTTTCAGGATGTGACCGAACGCAAACAGGCCGAAGAGTCGCTCCGCCAGGCCGCTGCATTAAATGCCTTTCGGGTGGCGCTCAATGATGCGTTGCGCCCGCTCACTGATCCGCTGGAAATCCAGGCCGAAGCGGCCCGTGTGTTGGGCGAACAGCTGCAGGTTGACCGGGTGATGTATGGCGAGGTGGAGGGTGAGACCGACGAGACCTTTATGATCCACCGCGACTACCGCCGGGCTGCCGTGCCCACCGCCGTTGGGCGGCACCGTTTCGACGACTACGGCCCTTATGTGGCCGAGCTGCTGCGCCAGGGGCGGACGCTTACCGTGAACGATGTAAACGCCATGCCGGAACATAGCCTGGCCCATCTGGCCCAGTATGATGCCGTAGCCATCCGCGCCTACATCGCCGTGCCGCTGGTGAAAGAGCAGCGCATTGCGGCCTACCTCGCTGTGAACCAGCTGGCCCCACGGGCCTGGACTCCCCAGGAGGTGGCACTGGTGGAAGAGACCGCCGAGCGCACCTGGGCCGCCGTGGCACGGGCCAGGGCCGAGCAGGCAGTGCGGGAACACCAGCAGCAGCTGCAAGAGCTATCGGTGCGCCTTGTACACGCCCAGGAAGACGAACGGCGGGCGTTAGCCAACGAACTGCATGATGAGATTGGCCAGCAACTTACTGCCCTTAACGTCACGCTGGAGATCGGCAGCCGTTCGTCGGCGGAGCAACTGCCCGAACGCCTGCGGGAGGCCCAGCAGCTGGTGGCCCACCTGACCAGCCAGGTGCGCCAGCTCTCGCTGGATTTGCGCCCAACCATGCTAGAAGATCTGGGACTGCTGCCGACCCTTTGCTGGCATATCGAGCGCTACCAGGCGCAGACACACATCACAGTGGATTTTAAGTATAGTGGCCTTGATGCGCTATTACCGCCAGCGATTGC
>JALONX010000504.1 GCA_025454695.1 Chloroflexaceae bacterium | reverse complement strand
CGGCTGGTGAGTCCACGGCCAGCAGAGCCTGCACCGCCTCCAGCAGCGGCGATTCCGCAGCGGGTTGAGATTGGGGATGAGCGACTGGAGATTCGTCGGGCTTCGCTTCCTGCTTCGCTGGCTGTGAACTGGAAACTGCCGACTGCGAACTACTGTTTCCGGTCTCCGGTCTCCGGTCTGCCGTTTCCGGTCTCCGGTCGGCAAAACGCCGGGCGTGTTTGCGTAGCAGGTGAGCAATGCCTTCCACGTCCTGGGCAATCTGCACATCGGCCAGGTAGGCCCGGCGCTGCTCTTCGGGAATGCTGCCCACCAGCAGGCTATGCAGTTCACGGGCCTGCTCACGCAACTCGTGCTCGGCGGAACCGGGGGCGGCGGCGAAGATCACCTGGCGGGTGGCGGCATCGTGAAACAGCAGCGGGGCACCAGCCGGGCCGCTGTTGCCACAGTGCGGACATGTAACGGTGTTGAGACGCCCGGCCCGCAACTCCTCGGTGGCCTGGGGTTCCTCACCCGCATCCAGCAGCAACCAGATGGTAGCCTCGAAGTCAGCGCCACAGTTCGGGCATGTCAGTTGTGACTGCTCGCTATATGAAATCGGCATAGGTCACGCTTCATTGCCAAACATTTCTCGTACTATTGTACCATCGTTTCACGCTGCTGAGGCAATCGGAATGGGCATTGGCAGATGCGATTGCCACCACATGAAGAGCAAACCAATTGCAAGCGCCCGGCGGTTGTGCTAGCATGGGCTTTATCTTTCACGTTGGTGCAAACAGCCAATTTACAATCTGTTGTATATGATGTGAGGTAGCGATGCAAGCGAAATCACGAAACCGCCGCTGGATGATCCTTGGGGCGCTGGCGGGCGTGTTGATGGCCTGTTTTCTGGGTCTGTCGCTCAATTTATTCCTGGCGCTGGTAGCCCCCATGCCAGGCCAGGCGGCTGAGGCGATCTGGCTGGTGGTGCTGCGCACGGTGGCGATCTGGGGCTTTGTGGGCGGCATTCTGGGGGCCATCCTTGGCAGCTACGCCAGTATGATGTGGAAGCCGAAGGCGTGAAGCGTGAAACGTAATGCGTAATGCGTAATGCGTAATGCGTAATGCGTAATGCGTAGTGCGTAATGCGTAATAAAAACGCACGGATTGGGAATAACGGATGCTATGTTACACAAGACGTAGTAGTCTGTAAAATAACAGGAGTTACGCGGTCGTAAACAAGCGTTTGGAGCGCGAAGGCCGCGAAAACACGCGAAACGCACGAACGACCGCGGCCTTTCGTGGTTTTCATGCGTTTTCGTGCGTTTCGTGTTCCAAAGCCTCCTCACCGCGTAACTCGTGTAAAATGAATTTTTGTATTCTGTTTCGTGTCAGCCACCGAATGAATTCGGCGTCTGAATGCCCAAAACACGCTGAAGCGTGTTGACCTGGAAACACAAGAAATCTTCGTTGACGGAAGACGTAGTAACCCAGTATATAGTGCTTTGTGCCTTTGTGCCTTTGTGAGAGCTGCCGCCTGCCACGCCCAAACGCTACCACCCCGACGACGGCCCGCCCGATCTTGACGATGATGAGGACGATGACTTCGATTTCGATCCGGACAGTCTGGATGATGAGGATTGACAGCAGCGCTATGTTTGTGGAACCATGCTGGCGGAGGTGAATGATGACCACAACTGAGATTGCAGTTCAACCGACCCACGCTGCTGATGACCGCTTGCCAATGAGTTACGAAGAGTACGTGGCGTGGGAACACGAAGGTAGCCTGGCCGAATGGGTAGATGGTGAGGTGATTGTTTTTATGCCGCCACTAGACAGACATCAACGTGTCGTGCTATTTCTATGTTCATTGCTCGAATTCTTTGTAAAAATCCACAAACTGGGGCGGGTGCGCACGGCACCGTCTGGCATGCGGGCCATTCCTGGTGGCAGCGTCCGCGAGCCGGATGTGCTGTTTCTGGCGACGGAACACCTTGAGTGTTTGACTGAGCGTGGGCTGGAAGGCCCGGCTGACATGGTGATCGAAGTTGTCTCCGACGATAGCGTGAGCCGCGACCGCAGCGATAAGTTTTATGAATATCAGGAGGCGGGCATCCGTGAGTACTGGATTATTGACCCGCGCCCAGGCAAGGAGCGCACCGATTTCTATGTTTTGGATGCCAATGCTCGTTACCAGGCGGTGGTGCCTGAGTCGAACGTCTACCATTCCACGGTGCTGCCCGGTTTGCGCCTGAACCTGGCCTGGCTCTGGGCTGATGACCCTGACCCGCTGGCGGCACTGGCCGAGAGCGTGGGGGCAGCAGCGCTTGCAGCGGCGTTGCGCCAGGGCGAGTGAGAAATTTACCGTCGTCCAGAAGCGCGTAGTTGCTCATCGAGCCATGTGCGTTCAGCAGGCGCGAGCGCGGGTGCAGGCGGGTCGTTGCGGTAGTCTATACGGTAGTCGTAGGCACCCAGTTCGTAGACGCGGGCGAAGGCTTCGGCCAGATCGAAGGTCACATCGGGGTCGGGTGTACGCAGCGGCACAGGGATTGGTGGCAGCGCTTTTTCCCACGTCAACGGCCAGATTTCCACATTTGGACGATGATCTGCCCGGCTGAGAAACACAAAGCCTGGTGCATCGGGCGGCGCTTCCTCTAGCGGCCAGCGCTGCCCCCGCCGCAGCAGGTCTATCTCTAGCAGATGAACCGGCGACCGCAGCAGGTCGCGCCGTTTGCGCACATAGGCGTCGTAGGTTTCAGTGCCGGGGCGTTTGTTGGAGGGCGACAGGATCTCAATCACGGTGACCAGTGTTTCCGTCCCCACGGCCCGAATTTCAATCCGCTGGGCTTTGGCCGGAACTTCGTTGGCCGCAACGGTGTCAACGCCAATGAATGGGGCAGGGATTGCGGCGGTTGTGGCAGCGGCAGCAACGGAAACATCCCGCTCTAGCACAGCGACATCAGGCTTGTACTGGCCTGACTCAGCGATAGCCACATCCTCATAGGTGACATACGGTGTCAGCACGGCCACATAGCGCGGCAGCAGGCGAGGCTGGAGTTGCGCTCTGATCTCGGTCGCCAGGTTGGTATGCACATCTTCCCAGAAAAGCGGGTCTTCTAAATAGGGATTGAGGCCAGGAAATGGCGAGGGCATTGGCATACCTCCTTGATTTCCCGTGATTCTACCATAATTCATGCTTGACAAGCCACGATTTCCCTGTATACTCTGAAATTGAACGTGTTCACTTTTGAGTATACAGCGGAGGTGTGGTATGAATCTCTTTCCCCCGGTTCGCTCAAACGTCCGCGAGCGCTTTATCTTTAACTTTCGCGTGCCAGCGTCGTTTATCGCCGAACATGTGCCGGTGAAGTGGCTGCGGCCCCAGCTGCTGAACGGCAGCGGCGTGCTCTCCTTCTGCCTGCTCGACCTGCGCCAGATCACCGTTGCGCCGCTGCCAACTCTGGCAGGCTTCAACAGCATCAGTTGTGCCCATCGCTTTGCGGTTGAGTCGCTGCGGGATGGTGTGCCCACGGCTTCAGTCTACGTGCCACGGCGCTACACCAGTTCCAATTTCGGGGCCTGGTTTACCCAGCAAGGCTTTGCTGCGCCCCATCCTTACATCCAGGCTAACATCCAGCGGCAGCAGGGCGTGGTGCAGATTGCTATTCGTTCTGCTGACCGAACGCCGCTGTTTCAGGCCACCATTCGGCCACGCTTCACGTATGCTTCCACGCTGTTCCCCGAACCGCACCACTTTGTGCGCTTTATGAAAGACGGCGTGCGCAGCTATGGCGACTCGGTGCGGCGCGAGCGGCTGACGGTGATTGACCTGCACAAGGAAGATACGCCATTTGAGCCGATGGAAGTGCTGGACTGGTACGACGGACTGTTATCACCCCAGGTTGGCCCGGAAGTAACGCTGGACAGCGCCTTTCGCACGGAGGGCGGGCGCTACCAGTGGGTCTACCATGGGCTGGTGCCGCTGGCTGCCCCCCAGACGCGGGCTGTGGCCCTACGCTAAAACTCGCCTACATCGCGGTAGCGCACCCGTTCCAGCAGCAGGAAGCTCAGGGCAGTGGTTGCCATCAGCACGGTGCTGAGGGCCATGGCCTGGCCATAGTTGATCGCCCCCGGCTGGCCCAGAAAGCGGTAGATCACCAGGGGCAGGGTGGGGTAGTCGGGGCGGGCCACCAGCAGCGTCGCGCCGAACTCACCCAGCGAGACGGTGAAGGCGAAGACGGCCCCGGTGAGCAGCGCCGGGAAGATCAGCGGCAAGTCTACCTCGCGCCAGACGCGCCCCGGCGGCGCACCCAACACCGCCGCCGCCTCGCGCAGACGCGGGTCGAGGCCCCGCAGCACCGGCAGCAGCGCCCGCACCACAAACGGCAGCGCCACCAGGGTGTGGGCCACCGGCACCAGCAGTGGCGAGGTGCGCAGCCCCGCGAGCGGCGGCACACTCAGCGCAATCAGTAGGCCCAGGCCGAGGGTGACGGCGCTGGTGCCGAGGGGCAGGGTGAACAGTGCATCGAGGAGAACAGTTGGCAGTTTCCAGTTGGCAGTTGCCAAGCGGCGCTTTGTTGTGAGATTGCGAACTGCTAACTGCCAACTGCTACCTGAACTCGGTTCTTTCCGCACAAGTAAATACGCCGCCAGCGTGCCTACCAGCAGGGCCAGGGCAGCGGTGAGGGCCGCAAAAGCGAGGGAGTTGCGGATGGCGTCCAGCGGCGGCACAAAAAACACCGAGCCGCTGCGGTTTTCGCCCAACGCGGTGTAGTAGTTGAGGGTAAAGGCGAACGTGTCGCCCAGGGCCGTGACCGAGCGCAGGGCCAGCGCCGCCAGCGGGCTGCCCAGCAGCAGCAGAATCAGCGCGATGTTGGCCCCGACGAAGAGCCGTGCCCGCCATGTGCGCGGGCGGCGCTGGGTGGCATGGTGGGGCCGCAGTTCCAGCGGCACCGTGCTGCTGGCGGCCAGCCTGGTGTAGAGCAGGGTAAACAGCAGCGTACACACTAGCTGCACCAGCGACAGAGCGGCGGCAATGTCTAGCCGCAGCAGTTGCTGTGTCTGGCGGAAGATTTCCACTTCCAGCGTGGCGTAGCGCGGCCCGCCCAGGATCACAATCACCCCGAAGCTGGTGAAGGTGAAGATGAAGATGAGCAGTGCCGCCGCACCCAGGGCGGGCAGCAGCAGCGGCAACGTCACTTCCCACCACACCCGCCAGCGGCTGGCCCCCAGCACCGCCGCCGCCCATTCCAGCCTGGTGTCGAGGTTGGCCCAGAAGCCGCCCACCAG
>JALONX010000025.1 GCA_025454695.1 Chloroflexaceae bacterium | reverse complement strand
AGGATTTCACCGCAGAGACGCCGAGCGCATGGAGAGGACTCAACTCACCGCGGAGAACGCGGAGGGTTAAGTATTGGAGATTGGGATTGGAGATTGACCGAAGCCAAGATACTTGATAGGCAATTGGCGCTTGTATCGGCTATTGCTCATCATATAGTGGCTACGTGTTCACTCAGCACTCAGCACTCAGTACTCAGCACTAAGGAGCTACTATGTTCAAGAAGTTGCTTGCCAGTATTGGCATTGGAAACGCCCACGTAGACACGCGCCTGGCCGATGACACGCTTTCGCCGGGTGAGATGGTGGCGGGCGAGGTGCATATGCGGGGTGGTGAGGTGGCCCAGGAGATTGACAGCATCTATATCTACCTGGCGACTAAATATCGGGTTGAGTCGGGCGACACGACGGTGAGTCGGGAACACATCCTGGTGCAACACCCATTGTCGGAGCGGTTTACCCTGGGTGTGGGTGAAACGCGCACGGTCTCGTTTTCGTTTGGGGTGCCCTACACCACGCCGCTGACCATGGGCACGCAGCGGGTCTATGTACGCACCGGCCTGGCCATCTCTAGCGCGATTGACCCTGGCGACACCGACCAGATTCAGGTTGGGCCGCACCCGCTGCAGGAGCGCGTGTTGCAGGCGGTGCAGAATCTGGGCTTTCAGCTCTACTCGGCCAATGCCGAATACAGCCCCAAGCTTGGCCGGGGGCAGCCCTTTGTGCAAGAATTTGAGTTTAAGCCCTATGGGAAGTGGAGCAGCCGGTTGAAGGAGTTGGAGCTGATCTTCTACCTCAGCCCCAATAGCCTGGATGTGTACCTGGAGCTTGACCGCCGCGAGCGGGGCCTGATGGCACTGCTTGATGATTTTGACATGAACGAGCGCTACGCCCACTTCACCGTCACCTCAGCCGACCTGATTGGCAGCCTCGAAACCAGGCTCGACCAGCTGATTGACGAACGCAGCCGCCGGTAACCTGCATGCTCACCGCCGAGGTCGCCGAGAGCGCAAAGCTAAGAAAAATGAAGAAAGCTTGGCGTCCTCGGCGTCTCTGCGGTAAAAGAAAACGCTCGGCGACCTCGGCGTGCTCGGCGGTGAAATCTTAATACGGCTCGGTGTCTGACCAGAGCAGCTCGGCTTTGCCGATGAACACCGTGTCGCCCTCTTGCACCCCGGCGTTGATCAAGGCCTGATTGATGCCGGTGGCCCGCATCACCCGCTCCAGCCGATCCAGCGAGTCGGGCTGGTTGAAGTTGGTCATCGCCGCCAGCCGTTCGATCTTCTTACCCCGCACTCGATAGCCGTTGCGCGCCTGTTCAATTTCAAACAGATTCGGGTCAACTTCCGGCAGCGGCCATGTAAGCGCTGGCTCGTCCGGGTCTACCGGCTGGCGCTGCGCTATCGGCATCTCGCGCAGCTGCTCGGCTACGCGGGCCAGCAGCTTATCAATCCCTTCGCGGGTGGCGGCGGCAATCGGAAACAGGTTATCGGCAGCCACTGGCAACTCGCGTCGCAGCCGATCCAGGTTGGCCTGGGCTTCCGGCAGGTCGAGCTTGTTGAGCACCACCAGCTGGGGACGCCGGGCCAGTTCGGGCTGGTACTGGGCCAGTTCAGCGTTGATCTGGTGGTAATCGTCCAGCGGGTCGCGCCCATCTACCCCCGCCGCATCCACCACATGCAGCAGAACCCGTGTGCGCTCTACATGGCGCAAAAAGTCGTGGCCCAGGCCTACGCCCTCGTGGGCACCCTCAATGAGTCCAGGAATGTCGGCTACTACAAAGCGCTGGTTGCCCACCTCAGCAATGCCCAGGTTGGGTTGCAGGGTGGTAAACGGGTAGGATGCAATCTTCGGGCGGGCCGCGCTGATCACCGAAAGCAGGGTGCTTTTCCCGGCGTTGGGAAAGCCCACCAGCCCTACATCGGCAATCAGCTTGAGTTCCAGTTCCAGCGTCAGTGCCTCACCCGGTTCGCCCAGTTCGGAAATGCGGGGGGCCTGGCGGGTGGAGGTGGCGAAGTGCTGGTTGCCCAGGCCGCCCTTGCCGCCTCGGGCCACCAGCAGGCGCTGGCCAGGCCGGTCAAGGTCAATGCTGTAGCTTTCGCCGTCAATCTCGGCCTGCACCACCGTGCCCACCGGCACCAGAATTTCTACATCCTTGCCCTGGGGGCCGTGCTGGTTTTTTTTCTGGCCGTTGCCGCCGTTCTCGGCTTCAAAATTGCGCTCGTAACGGAAGTTGAGCAGGGTGTTGATGTGAGGCACCGCCTTGAGATAGACATGGCCGCCCCGCCCGCCGTCGCCGCCATCGGGGCCGCCCCGTGGCACAAACTTCTCGCGGCGAAAGGTAGCAGTGCCATTGCCGCCGTTGCCCGCCTTCACCGTAATTGTCGCTCGGTCAAAAAATTCTGCTGCCATAGATGTTTTCATGCAAAACGCGCCAGCGCGGCGGCACAGGGCGTGTGCCACGCTGGCGCGTCACAACGTGCAATGTCGTTACAACTCAGACCTTCTGGCTGGTTGTGTCTTTCTTCTCAGCAGCCGCTTCGTCGTCCTTCACGGCCTTCTTAAACTCGCGGATGCTGCCACCAAGGGCACCGCCAATACCGGCAAGACGACTTGCGCCGAAGATAGCGATCACGATCGCCAGAATAATCAGTAGTTCCCAGGGTCCGATGGGCATGGCTCTCTCCTTTGCGGGTTGTAGCCCCAACATACGGTAGCTACAAGTATTATACCGCATCACCCATGGCTGTCAACGGCTGTTCCGTATTGCAACAGGGCCGGTGCAACGTCTTTTTTTCATCCACCGCTGCGCCAACTGCCGTGCAAGTGGACAGGTAGCGCAGTCTAGTTGTGTGATTCGCTGCACCAGCGACACCCCTACCGAACAACAACGTTCAGCCCTGTTTTGTCAATCAAATCGGGATAGCTTTTTTGTAGTCCACGCCAGCACGCACGTAGATCAACATACTGTTGCAATGCCTGGAAAATCAGGAGATCCATGGCCGAACTTTCAATCCAATCAACATCTTTTGTATAGCCCAGCACCATCTTGACGCCAGTTGCTTCGATAAAACTGTCGAGCTGGGAGGCACTCACGCGCATGGTGCTACAGCAGCCAAAGTGAATAATCCAGTCAGTAAAGCGCGTGGCCATGTATTCGCTTAATGTTTCCAAAGAAATAGCGCTGTCATCTGCCAGGTAGAATTCACCGGGGGCACCGTGAAAGGCCAGATAGAGGATACCGTAGCTGCGGCGCTTACTCAACATCTTTAAGTTGTAGATGAACTCCGCTTCGGTGTTACAGGAGAGGTAAGCAAGCTTGAGGTCTTGCACATTGACAATGACATCAAGAATGGGGCGGACACTCCAGCGATCCTCTAAATCGCTATTCCAGAGCGACTCTAAACACGCGATGTTTTTGGTGTAACTGTCAGTACGAGCCACGATGGTGTCCTTTCTACAACAGCATAGTGTGACGAGACACTTGCAGTATACTCAAGGACAGTTACCAGATTTGCAGGTAGTATGGCCATGCCTCCGCTCTGTTTGCCGAAAAATGAAATGATCGTCGGGTTCCCAAATGTGTTCAGGGCTGGAACGGTAGCCACGCAACCAGAGCACGCCCTTGATACGCCGCAGGTAAAACCCTTTCGGAAATTCGTTATCTACAGATGGTGGCTCCGACGCGATGGTAATTGAACCACTTGGCGCTTGATGTTGCCGAACCGGCTGTCCCCAATAGCCTTCTGGTTGATCAAGGTACTGTAATCGCAGGTGCGGCCCCAATTCAAGTGGGCAGAGACTAAGACCAAGCGCTCCTGCTTTGTTATAGATCTCGGCAATGGTGGCACCGTGCGGGAAGCCGAGATCACGGACGGTCAGTTCAACAGTCATCGTGGAGTACCGACTCGACGTGGTCGTGAAATACTCGCTCGCGAAAAGTCGGTCGGCAGGCTCATTCAATGCAATCGCATTGCGCTGTAATTGCTCCAGAAGCTCCGATTTCAATAGACCACCCACCTGAACCGTTCTGGTGATGGTCGGACAATTTGGGTAGAGCGACGCTGAGTCTCCATGCATGCGTTCGCATTCCTTCGTCAATATTCGTGCGCAAATAAGATCGGTAGCGGCCTAACGCCCTGCCGCTGAGCTGCGCCGCCCGCTAGATCGGAAAAGCAGTCGAGCCACATCCAGCCTGCAAAATCGGCCCGATCTTGCTCGACGCGCAGCAGCGTCAGCTCCAGCGGCTGCACACACAGTTACGCTATGGCAGCGGCCTGCGCCTGCAGGAATGCCTGCGTCTACGCTGGCGGGCGCGGCGTGCGCAGTCCGCTCGATCAGTGGTGAATTGCGGTGGGACTGCTCGCTAATGTCCGGGCGCGTAAGAAGCGAGGTAGTTGATGTGCATCATCCACGCGAGCAACCCTGTATCCATTGCGCTCAATCTGCAATCTGCAATCCGCCTGCCCTGAGGCTCCCCTGAGCTTGTCGAAGGGCTTGTCGAAGGGTCAATCTGCAATTGGTTTACAACAACCCCCGCTGCCGCAGTTCGGCCAGCAGCACCGGCTCGATTTGGGTGCGGATGGCCTCGTTGGCGTAGCCGATCCAGCCTACGTCGGCCTCGATGTCGAAGGGTCCGTCGAAGGGCTGGCCGCGCTCGTCGGTGAGAATGACGCCCGCCTGCCGGGCCACCAGGGCCGTGCAAAGATCGTAGGGGTGGCAGCAGATGCCCTGGAAGGTGCCTGGGGTGGTGGTGCCGGTCGCCTTAAACAGCGGGCGCAGGTCAGCGATGAAGCGGTCGTGCCCGGCGATCAGTTCGTAGAGTTGGCCGCCGCTGGAGATGTACTGGTCTTCAAAACATTGGGCTTTGCCGGGCGGCGGTGGCCCTAGCACATGGCGCATCACCGCCTCGTCAATCGCGGCCAGCGTTTCACGCACGCCGGGAAAGAAGCGACTCACGGTGGCAAAGCCGTGGGCGACGCTGCTGGCCCGCGAGGCATGCAGCGTGATCGGGCGAGTCTCGCCGGTGAGTCGGTTCAACCGTAGTGCCTCGCTGGGGCTGGTGCTGCTGGCCCAGAGCATGTCGCAAAGGTGCTGCTTCACCAGCGGGATTTCCGTCATCAGCGCCAGTTCGATGTCCTGCAAGCGGGTGTTGGTGCCACGGTTGGGCGCGACCCCCGTCAGCACCCAGGCCGGGCGCTTCTGGTACATCAGCCCCCGCGTGCCATCAATCGGGTCAACCAGCACCCGGATGGTGGCCTCCTCTTGGCTGATGCCTTCGGGCAGCAGCACCAGCCCGCCGGGTAGCCCCTCGGCTTGCAGCACCAGCGGCCAGCGCGGGGCAATTTGTGCGGCGAAAAACTCCACCAGCACCGCCTCGCTCACCCGATCTACGGCATAAATGGTGTCGCCCTCGTCATCGTGGGCTACGCCGGAGAGATCGTCCAGGGCGCTCTGTTCACATGCGGCCACCACCGTGTCACGAATCTCTCCATGCAGTGTTTTAAGCAGTTCCAGCAGTCGAGGTGCGTCGGGGATCATCAAATTTCCCCTTTGAGCCGCCGCAGCTCTTCGCGCAGGCGGGCCGCTTCGGCTTCGGCCTCCTCAGCGCGGCGGGCTTCTTCCTCAGCGCGGCGGGCTTCTTCCTCAGCGCGGCGGGCTTCTTCCTCAGCGCGGCGGGCTTCCGCGTCGGCCCGCCGTTCGGCGGCCCGCCGGGCAACGATTTCATCTTCCGGGAAGGGCAGGCGCAGGCCCGTGCGGGCATCATAGAGTCGAAGTGTGCTGCTTTCCTCACGGAATTCCAGGTTCAGCGCCTCAGAGCGAAAGGGAATTTCCTCCATTGGCTGGTACGCGCCGTTGACGAGCCGATAGCCTTGCAGCCGTGGGCGCAGGTAGTCGCCCCAGGGATCGAAGAGGATGTACTCGCTGATGCCCAGGCTAGCATAGGTCACCGGTTTATCCGTCTTGTCAGCCTTTTTTGTCTTTTTCGAGGTGAGTTCAATCACCAGATTGGGCAAAAGGCCACCTTCATTCCAGACCTGGTAGCTCAAGCGGTCGCCCGGCGTTGCGCCCAGCACCACAAACACATCGGGGCAAATACACTTTTTGGGGCTGCCCTCTTCGTAGTAGATAAAGAGATTGCCCGCCACATAGGCCCGTCGGTGACTTAAAAAGCCTTGCAAGGCAAAGATCAAGTCCGTCATCAGCTTGCGGTGCAGGTCGCTTTCACCCATCGGTTTTCCATCACTGGAGGGATATGAGACGCGCCGGGTGCGCGTTGGTGTTTCAATCGTCATTGGTCACCTGCCTTCGCAATGGTAGTGGTTGCAGGTCGCAGCAATCAGTCGTTGTTTGAGATTATACCATTTTCCCCTGTTGCGAGAGCACTACGTTTGGTTGGCGAACTGTTTCTGCTGCCCTATTTCTGCGTGCTAGAGTCGAGGTGGAGAAAACACAACATTCGACACGTTGGGGTGTTTCGTCGTGTTACAACCGCGAAACACCTTTTTACATGAATGGAGGTTAGGCCATGTTTCGTGTGGTGCAGGACGCACAATCAAATGAACGCTGGCTTGAAGTTGCGCTCCGAGGCTCACAATTGCTGGAAACACCGCTCTTAAACAAGAGTAGTGCCTTTAGCGAGGAGGAACGGCGGGAACTGGGCTTACTCGGCTTGCTGCCGCCCCACGTTTCCACCATGGACGAGCAGCTGGCACGGGCCTATGAAAATTACCGCCATAAAACCAGCGACGAGGAGCGCTACATCTTTCTCAGCAGCCTGCAAGACCGCAACGAGACCCTGTTTTACCGCCTGCTGAGCGAGCATATTGTGGAGATGACGCCGATCATCTACACGCCGGTGGTGGGCCTGGCCTCGCAGCACTACAGCCACAACTTCCGGCGGCCCCGTGGCCTCTACATTCCTTTCACTCACCGCGAAGAGATCGCGGCCATGCTGCGAAATGTGGCCCTGCCCGACGTGCGGGCGATTGTCGTCACTGACGGCGAGCGCATTCTGGGCCTGGGCGACCTGGGCGTGGGCGGCATGGGCATACCCATCGGCAAACTGGCGCTCTACTCGCTCTGCGCCGGGATTGACCCGGCGACGACGCTGCCAATTGTGCTCGACCTGGGCACCAACAACCAGGAGTTGCTGGCCGACCCGCTCTACCTGGGCTGGCGGCACGAACGGGTGCGTGGGGCCGATTACGACAGCTTCATCGAGGCCTTTGTGCAGGCGGTGATGGCGGTCTTTCCGCAAGCGCTGTTGCAATGGGAGGATTTTGCCAAAGGCAACGCTGCCCGCCTGCTGGAACGCTACCGCGACCGGCTCTGCACCTTCAACGACGACATTCAAGGCACTGGTGCGGTGACGCTGGCCGGGCTGCTGGCCGCCATGGCCGCCACCGGGCAGCGCCTGCGCGACCAGCGCATCGTCAACTATGGCGCTGGCTCGGCGGCTCAGGGCATCACCGAGCAGATTGTGGCGGCCATGCGTAGCGAAGGGGCCAGTTTTGACGAAGCACGGGCAGCAATCTGGCTGGTGGACAGCAAGGGCCTGGTGCATGACGGGCGCAGCGACCTGGCCGAGGAGCCGTTTAAGCTCACCTTCGCCCGACCTGCGGAGCAGTCGCTGGGCTGGCCCGTGGAACGGCAGGATCGCATCGGCCTGGCCGAGGTGGTGACACAGGTGTGCCCTACCGTGCTGATCGGTACCGCCGCCCAACCTGGCGCATTCAGTGAGGCCATCGTGCGCACCATGGCAGCCCACACGCCCCACCCGGTGATTTTCCCGCTCTCAAACCCCACCTCCAAGTGCGAGGCTGCCCCGGCTGACTTGATGAACTGGAGCGAAGGCCGGGCGCTCGTCGCCACCGGCAGTCCCTTTGCCGATGTGAATTACGGTGAGCGCACCATAAAAATTGGCCAATGCAACAACGTCTTTATCTTCCCTGGCGTGGCCTTGGGGGTGCTGGCCAGCGGTGCCCGCCGCGTTTCCGACGAGATGTTTGTGGCGGCGGCCCGCGCCCTCAGCACCTTTGCGCCCATCCGCTCCGACCCCAACGCCTCGCTCTACCCGCAGCTGACGGCGGTGCGGGCGGTGTCGCGGCAGGTTGCCCTGGCAGTGGGGGCCGAAGCCCAGCAGGCTGGCCTGGCCCCACAAACCACGCCTGAGGAGCTAGCACAGCAGGTGGATGCAACCGTATGGCAACCGGAGTATTTACCTATGCGCCTGCGGGAAGTGTAACGTTTTTTCGCGTACAGCATAAAACATGTGGAATGCGATCTTGGTTCGCGTTTCACATGTTTTATGCTGTTAATGAACAGCTACTCAACGTAACGGGACTACTACAGACAGTTTGAATTCTCCATGCTATAGTTTTTTCAAGTTTGTTCCAGCCTTAATCGTATATCATTTACGGGAGCGTTTCTCCGTATCCACCCGACCTGTCACAAATCATGGTGATGGGGCGGCTGATCATACCGTTTTGCGTATGTTCCTTCGTTGTTGCTGTCGTTAGCGTTTAACTGGCTACAATGTAGTGGAAGGAGTCTGACTGTGAAACGTCTGCAAACGCTCGTCCTGGCGTTGCTGGCAACCCTTGGCCTGGTGCTCAGTGCCTGCGGTGCCCAGAACACCACCCCTGCCAACAACAATGCCGCTGCTCCCGGCGGCGGCGGCACCAAAACCGCCATCATTGGCTACACCGCTTCCCTTACCGGCAAACTAAACGTCGAATCCACCCGCCAGAGCAACGGCCTGAAGCTCTGGATGGATCAGGTCAACGAGAAGGGCGGCGTGAAGCTGGCCGACGGCACCACAGTCACGTTTGAGGCCAAATTCTACGACGATGAGTCGAACAAAGATCGGGTGCAGGAGCTGTATACCCGTCTCGCCACCGACGATAAAGCCGACTTCCTGATCAGCCCCTACTCCAGTGGTCTGTCTGATGCCGCCGCTGTGATTGCCGAGCAGTATGGCCGCATTATGATCACAACCGGTGCAGCCGCCGACGACACCTACAAAAAGGGCTACACCCTGGTCTATCAGGCCTACACCCCCGCCAGCCGCTACCTCACCGGCTCAATTGACATGTTAGCCCAGCTAGATCCCGCCGCCAAAAAGGTCGCCATCGTCAACGAGAATGAGAAGTTCTCCAAGGGCGTGGCCGACGCGGTGAAAGCGTATGCCGAGAGCAAGGGCCTGCAAGTGGTGCTGTTTGAAGGTTACGACGCGGGCACCACCGACTTCGCCCCAATTATCAACAAGATTCAGCAGGCTGCACCTGATGTGATTCTCGGCGGCGGTCACTTCCAGGACGGCAGCACCCTGGCCAAGCAAATCCGCGAGAAGAACCTCAACGTGAAGATGGTGGGCCTGCTGGTGGCCCCGCCTGAACCCAAGTTTGCCGAACTCGGCGATGCTGCCCTCGGCGTGATTGGCCCCAGCCAGTGGGAACCCCAGGTGAACTTCACTGCTGAAGCCGCCCAACAGAAGGGCATGGAGTGGTTTGGCCCCACCGGCAGCGAGTTTGTGAGCGCCTATCAAGCCAAATTCAACGAGGAGCCGTCCTACCATGCGGCAGGTGGCTACGTCGCCGGTTTGCTGCTGCAAAAGGCGATTGAAAAGGCCGGTTCGCTTGAAACGACGGCGGTGAAGAGTGCGCTCGACTACACCAACATGCTGACCTTCTTTGGTGCCCTCAAGTTCGAGGTTGACCCTCAGGCCCACGGCCTGCAAGTTGGCCACGACATGGTGTTTGTGCAGTGGCAGCAAGGTTCTGACGGCAAGCTGGTGAAGCAGGTGGTCTGGCCCACCGAAGGCGCAACCGCAAAAGCACTCTACCCAGTGCGGTAGTGTGACACCTGGACAGAAACAATCCGCAGATTACACAGATTTCGTCACAACGCAGCTGTGTAATCTGCGAACCATGGTACATGGTGCTTCAATTGCTGTTGGCAAATATGCTTGCAGAAGTGGCTTAAATTGCTCGATATAGCGTTATACCAGACGTATCGGCAACATCGCTACCCACATAGCACAAAGATCTGCAAGAAACCATCTGCGTCATCTACGTCATCTGTGGATGAAATGCATGTCTTTTTGCAAGCACCTTTTCCGGCAGCGACTCATCACGAGGAAAGCAATGATAAGCGCACTTTCCGCCTCGCTGATTGACGGCTTGATGATCGGCCTGGTGTACGGCATTGCTGCCATGGGTCTCACCCTCATCTGGGGCGTCATGCGGGTGATCAACCTGGCCCACGGCGCAATTATCGCCCTGGGCATGTTTGGCATCTACCTGCTGTTTACCAACCTGGGCCTGAACCCCTACCTGGGGCTGCTGGTGGTGGCGGTGGCCGGGCTGCTCGGTGGCATGCTGCTCTACCAACTCACCATTCGCCGCGTCATCAACGCGCCCTACCTTTCGACGTTGCTGGCAACCTTTGCGATCAACATGATCATCATCGGCCTCGGCACCGCTGCCTTTAGCACCTCGCCCCGCAATGTTGATTTTACGCTCGGCAGCACCAACCTGGGCGAGATCACGATTTTGAACACCCGCCTGGTGGCCGCCCTGGCCGCCCTTGGCATTACCATCGGGCTTTATCTCTTCCTTTTCCGCACCAGGCCTGGCAAATATGTGCGGGCCGTGGCCAACAACCGTACCGCCGCCGAATTGATGGGCATTCCCTCGTCGCGCATTCTGGCCCTCAGCTTCGGCATTGGCGTGATGCTGGCAGCAGTGGCCGGTGCCCTGATCGCCACCTTCTTTCCCTTCACCATCCTGTCCGGTGATCCCTATCAGCTCAAGAGCTTTGTGATTGGCGTGCTAGGCGGGCTGGGTAACCCGTTGGGGGCGCTGGTAGGCGGCCTCATCCTGGGCGTGCTCGAGGGCATTGTGCCCAACTTTATGCCCAACACCTGGGTGCCCGTGCTGGAATTTATGCTCTTCGTGCTTATCCTGCTGGTACGCCCCAGTGGCTTGTTCGGAGCAAAACGATGAGTACCACATCTGATGTCCTTGGGCGGCTCCACGCCCGTCCGGCGGCGGCCCGCTGGCGCAACCCGGGCCTCTGGCTGGGCATGCTGGCCCTGCTGCTCGTGGGTCTGTGGCCGGTAGTCAGCGGCCAGGCCGCCACCCGCGAAGTGATCTTCACCATGCTGCTGGCGATTGCGCTGGCAAGCAGCCTGAATATTTTGATGGGCTACACCGGCTATGTTAGTTTCGGCCATGTGGTGTTTTTTGGGCTGGGCGGCTATGTGAGCATGTTTCTGCTCTCGCTCGGCCAGCCACTGTGGGTCGCAGTTCCCGCTGGTGGGGTAGCCTCCGGGGTGCTGGCCTTTCTGCTGGGCAAAGCCATTTTGCGCTTGCGCGGCACCTACTTCGCTCTGGCCACCATCGGCATCAACGAAGCCATGCGTACCTTCATCAACAACTTTGGCCCCTTTGGCGGTTCCACCGGCATCTCGCTTAACTTCAGTGTCTATGGCAACTATGGCGGTGCGGCTAATGCCCTGTGGCTAGCCTACTATGCCGTGCTTGCGCTGGCACTGCTGGCCATTCTGGTGAGCTATATTGTTAAAACCAGCAAGTTTGGTCTGGGCTTAATGGCGATTCGTGAAGATGAAGATGCCGCTGAAGTGATGGGCGTATTCACACCTAATGCAAAAACGTGGGCCTACGTCATTTCAGCCATCATTCCCGGCATGGTGGGAGCGCTCTTTTTCTTCAAAAATGGCAACATCGAGCCAGCTGACGCCTTTCGGCTTCAGTTTTCGATCGAAACACTGGTGATGATTATGCTCGGCGGCCAGGGCACTGTGCTTGGGCCTATTCTGGGTGCATTGGGCTACCAGCAGCTGCGCTCATTCCTGCTTACCAACGCCTTCTTCAAAGACTACCAACTGGTGATTGCGGGCGTACTGCTGCTGCTGATCGTGCTGTTCATCCCGGCTGGCGCGGTGGGCTGGCTGCGCAAACGTTTCCCGCGCCTGCGTAACGTGCTGCCATGAGTCTCACCGCAGAGTGCGCGGAGGACGCCAAGATTGACAGGATGACAAGATGACAAGATGACCAGGTGACTTGCCATACGAAATGTCATAGCGTAAGTGTGTATTTTCTGGCTCCGGTCTTCGGTCTCCGGCCTGCCTTGAGCGAAGTCGAAGGGCCTCCGGTCAATTAGCAAGGCGTGCTCGGCGGTGAGTAAAAGAAAGTTACAACTATGGAACCACTCCTTCGCATAGATAACGTCGGACGGCGCTTTGGCGGCCTGCAGGCCCTCAGCGGCGTCACTTTCGAGGTGTTCGAGGGCGAAATTCTGGGACTCATTGGCCCCAACGGAGCCGGAAAAACCACCCTCTTTAACGTGATTGACAGCGTCTACGAACCAAACGAGGGCCAGGTTACGTTTCGCGGCCAGCCCACAAAGGGCAAAAAGCCCTACCACCTGGCCCGCATGGGCCTCGCCCGCACCCACCAGATCGTGCGGCCCCTCAGCGAGTTGACCGTGCGCGACAACGTTATTGTGGGCGCATGCTTTGGGCGCGAGAACCGCTCGCTAGGCGACGCGGGCGAGATCGCCGACGAGGTGCTGCATTTTGTGGGCCTGAGCGAACGGGCCGACCAGCTGGCGGGCAGCCTCAACGTGGCCCAAAAGAAGCGCCTGGAGATGGCCCGCGCCCTGGCCGCCCGCCCGCTGCTGCTGCTGCTGGATGAGGTGCTGGCTGGCCTCAATCCGTCGGAAATTGTGGCAATGGTCGAGACGGTGCGCAACATTCGCGCCCAGGGCGTCACAATCATCATGATCGAACACGTGATGCATGCGATTATGAACCTCTCCGACCGGATTGTCGTGCTGGAATATGGCCAGGTCATCGCCACCGGCACACCCCAGGAGATCATCGCCAACCAGCGGGTGATCGAAGCCTACCTGGGCGACCCGAAACTGGCCGAACAACTGATGGAAGCGGCGTGAGGGGATTAACGATTGACCCTTCGACAAGCCCTTCGACAGGCTCAGGGGAGCCTCAGGGCAGGCGGATTGACGATTGACGATTGACAGGACTGCGCACCGCCAACTGCCAACTGCCAACTGCCAACTGCGTCGTACAATCTGCAATCTAAACGGAGTAACATATGCCACTGCTTGAAGTACACAATCTGGCCTCCGGCTATGGTGAGGTGCAGATTCTCTGGGGGGCTACGCTAAGCCTGGAGCCGGGCAAACTGACATGCCTGGTGGGCGGCAACGGCGTGGGCAAAACCACCCTGCTGCGCACTGTGATGGGTCTGCTCAAGCCCTGGCAGGGTAGTGTGAAATTTGATGGCCAGGATATCAGCCGCTCGCCCGCCTACGCCAAGGCCGACATGGGCCTGGTGCTAGTGCCCGAAGGTCGCCAACTCTTCACCGACATGACGGTGACCGAAAACCTGGAAATGGGGGCCACCAACCGCCACTCCCGCGCACGGGTGAAGGAAAACCTGGAACGAGTTTTTACTATGTTCCCCCGTCTCAAGGAGCGGGCCACCCAGAAGTCGGGCACCATGAGCGGCGGCGAACAACAGATGCTGGCGGTGGCCCGGGGCATTATGGCCGACCCCAAGCTGTTGATTATTGATGAAATGTCGCTCGGTCTCTCGCCGCTGCTGTCGCTTCAGCTGTTCCAGAACCTGAAGCAACTCAAAGGCACCGGCCTCACCGTGCTGCTGGTTGAGCAAAACGTGCAAATGGCTCTGGCGGTAAGCGACTACGGCTATGTGATGGCCCAGGGCAAAGTGCAGATGCACGGCCCCGCCCGCGAACTGATGCAGAACCAGCACATCCGGGAAGCCTACCTGGGCCTGTAGCGTTTATAAGGCTCTCACGAAGGCACAAAGACACTAAGGCGTCACAGAGGTACATACATCTGCCTTCCGAGTTTTGCGCCTTTGCGAGAGCCACAAGGGTGCGCCTTCTCGGAAATATGTAAAAAAAGCACAACGTACATGGCTGGTGTGCCCAACCATGTGGATGGGCGAGTCCTTTGTGTCTTTGTGCCTTTGCGTGAGTAATAACGTGTGCCTTTGTGAACCCCAAAAAGGAGATCAATATGCTTGTCGGTGAACGCATGGCCCGCCCGGTGATTGCGGTCGAGCCGGACACGCCCATCCACGATGCCCTGAACCTGATGCGTACCCGCCGCATTCGCCGCATGCCGGTGGTTGAGCATGGGCAGCTAGTGGGCATTGTCTCCATGAAAGACCTGCTCAACGCCTCGCCTTCTCAGGCCACCAGCCTGAGCGTGTGGGAACTGAACTACCTGCTCAGCAAAGTCACCGTGGCCGAGATTATGAGTCGCCAGGTGCTGACGGTGCAGGAAGATACGCCGATTGAAGACGCCGCCCGCATCATGGCCGACAACCGCATCGGCGGCCTGCCCGTGCTGCACGGCAGCAACGTCGTTGGCATCATCACCGAGACTGACCTGTTTAAGACCTTTCTGGAGCTGTTGGGCGCACGCAAAGCCGGGGTACGGGCAGCCGTGTTGATCAACGATGCACCGGGCCAACTGGCGAAACTCACCCAGACGATTGCCGCCGCCGGGGGCAACATTGTGGCCCTGGGCACTTTCGTTGGGGAAAGCCCCGCCGCGATGGAAGTAACGTTGAAAATCAGCGGGCTAGACCTGGAGCGCGTCCGCGACCTGCTCACCCCCGTGGTGCAACATGTGATGGACGTGCGCGTGGCAACGCCGTAAGCCAATTTGCCACAGAGGCACGGAGGGTACAGAGAAGAAGATACTGCTGACTACATGAAACGTGAAACGTGCCTGTTCACGTTTCAGTAGAACATAAAGACGTTTGCGGTCTCTTTGTACCCTGTGTCTCTGTGGCAAATGGGTCTCTGTGTCAGCACCTACCCGATCAATACCTCTTCCAACACATCCAGCCCTTCGTCAAGCTGCTCGTCGCTGATGATCAGTGGCACGAGCAGGCGAATGCAGTTGGCATACAGCCCCGCCCGCATCACCAGCAGGCCCCGCTGCACACACTGGTCAACCAGGCTCAGCGTCTCCTGGGCCGAAATTGGCTCCCGCGTTTCCCGGTTGCGCACCAGCTCCAGGGCGAGCATCGCGCCGAGACCCCGCACATCGCCTACCAACGCTGTGCGCCCCTGCTGCTTCAACCATGTGCTTGCCCGCTGGCGAATGTGCTGGCCAATCTCGTTCGCCCGCCCAAGCAGATTGTCGCGCTCGATCAGCCTCATCGTCGCAATCGCCGCCACACAGGCCAGCGGATTGCCGCCGTAGGTGCCGCCAACCCCGCCGTAGTGAGCCGCGTCCATCAGGCTGGCTTTGCCGGTGGTGGCCGCCAGGGGCATGCCCGCCGCCAGGCTCTTCGCGCTGATGATCACGTCCGGCTCGACGCCCGACTGTTCGATGGCGAAGAGCGTGCCGGTGCGCCCGAAGCCACACTGCACCTCGTCCGCAATCAGCACGCTGCCGTTGCGGGTGCAGAACTCGCGCAGGCGGCGTAGAAACTCCGGCGGCACGGGGATAAAGCCACCCTCGCCCTGCACCGGCTCGATAATCACCCCGGCGATGGCCTCGGCATCCACCCCGGCAATCAGCATGCGCTCAAAGGCGGCCCAACTCTCCTCCACCGCCTCGGCCTCACTCAGTCCCATACGGTAAGCATAAGGAAACGAGGCGCGGTAGATTTCCGGCGCAAACGGGCCAAACTTTTTCTTAAAAAAGGTGCGTGAGGTGAGCGACAGCGTGAGCAAGGTGCGCCCGTGGTAGCCGCCGTCAAAGGCCACAATCGCCTGTCGCCCGGTGGCGGCGCGGGCAATTTTGATCGCATTTTCCACCGCTTCGGCTCCACTATTGGAAAGCAGCGTTTTGCACGGCCCGCTGATCGGTACCGCCGCGTTGAGTTGCTCGCTCAACTCGACATAAGATTCGTAGGTGGCCACCAGGGCCGACATGTGGATGAGTTTCGCCGCCTGAGCTTGCACCGCCGCCACTACCTCGGGCGGGCAGTGGCCCACCGCCAGCACGCCAATGCCAGTCACAAAATCAAGGTAGGTGTTGCCGTCCACGTCTGTCACCGTGGCCCCGCTAGCGTGATCTACCGCGATGGCCGTGGCTTTACCCAGCCCGGCCACCACGCTGGCTTCACGGCGGGCCACCAGTTCACGCGATTTCGGGCCAGGTACGGCAGTCAGAAGGTTGATGCTGCGGGTAGCGGTGTCGGTCATTGGTTTCTCCTGCACGAGTAGGGTTGGCGGCTGCTTGAGTCGAGTGTAGCAGAAGTTGCGACGGCGGGCAAACGATAAAAGTCCTTGTAGAACCAGGAATCGAGAACCGAGAACCGAGCACACCCCGAGTGCAACCGAAGGGAACCAGTTGCATCCCGTACCATCGGCCTATGGTCGTAAGTTTTAACCTGAATTATACTATTTTCGGTTTGTTAGACGCTGTTTAACACGTCTGTTTATGGTTCGCGCAAAGCCGTTCATTTGTGGCCTTTGTGCCTTTGTGCCTTTGTGAGAGCCTTTTTATGCAACCATTAACACGACAAACGGGAGTTTTCATGCGCATTGCCACCTACCGTGTACTTTTTTGCGGCGTTTTTAGCCTTTTTTTTGCCTTTGGTAGCGTGCCTGGCCAGGCGCAAACCGAAGGAGAAACAACACCGACGCCCGTTTCCCAAACCGCCACGCTGCCAACTGCTGATGATCAGGCCAACCTGCAACAAAATACGCGCTGGCGAGTCTTTTTGCCGCTGGTGCAGCAGGTCGCCACCGTGCCTACGCCACCGCCGCCCAGCGCCACGCCCGTCCCATCGCCCCGGCCCAACCCCTCGCCACAACCCACGCCACCGGCCCCCAGCGGCGAGGTGCGCACGGGGCGCGGCACCTTCTACGCTGCTACGGGCGATGGCAACTGCATGTTTGGCCCCTCGCCCAATGACCTGATGGTGGCGGCGATGAACCAGATTGATTACGCGAATTCGGCCATCTGTGGGGCTTTTGTGGAGATCACCGGGCCACGGGGCGTTGTCACGGTGCGCATCACCGACCGCTGCCCCGAGTGCCCGAAAGGCGACATTGACCTGAGCCGTGAAGCCTTCGCCCGTATTGCCGACCCGGTGCAGGGCATTGTGCCAATCAGCTGGCGCATCGTCAGCACGGACATCAGCGGGCCGATTGCCTACCGCTTCAAGGATGGCAGCAACCAGTGGTGGACGGCGGTGCAAATCCGCAACCACCGCAACCCGATTGCCAAGTTCGAGTATCAGCTACCGAACGGCCAGTTTCGTGAGGTGCCCCGCTTCGAGTACAACCATTTCGTGGCCGAACAGGGCATGGGGCCGGGGCCATACACCTTCCGCGTCACCGACATCTATGGCAATGTGCTGTCCGACAGCAACATTCCCCTCCGCGCCGAAGCCCAGTTCAACGGCGCTGGCCAGTTCCCGAAGCGGTGAACGATTACCTGAAGGGTCTCTCGCAAAGGCGCAAAGTACAAGTGTGGCACATTTATCTGCGCTCCTTTGTGTCTTTGTGCCTTTGTAAGAAATTTTCCGACCGCCTTTGAAATAGCACCCGAAAGTCCTCTCGACAGGGCGCAAAGCACGCTAAGGTTGGCACATCGAAGAACCCTTTGTGCCTTTGCCAGAGCGCCAGGTTTTCATACTTCATCATTCATACTTCATCAGTTGCGCAACGCGCCAGCCGCTCTCAATCGCCATGTGAACGCGGCCCTGCCCGGCGACGTAATCGCCCGCGAAGTAGAGACCGCTGCCGCAGCTGTTGAGCCGCTCGAAGTCGGCCCCGGCGTCGGGCAGGGCGTAGCGCCAGCGCTGCACATTCGCCCACAGCGGCTCCCCCAGCTCCTGCCCAATAAGGGATTGAAGCATGGAATTGAGAATGAGGAGTTGAGAATTGAGAAATGCAGGCTCTGTGTCTCTGCGTCTCTGCGTTTCTGGCGTTGGAGCAAGCTCATCCCAATGCGCCACGCTCCAGTCGTGGGCCATCTGCGCGGTGATGAGTCCAAGCCCAGCCGGGGCGTGGCCGGTTTTGTCGTGTTCACATGCCAGCCACGAGATGGGGTGCCCCCGATCCGTGTTGACAAGCGCATACCAGGGCAGCACGGGGCAGCGCGGGTAGGCAAAGGTGACGGAGATGCAGCGGCGGTAGCTCGCCCGCACCAACTCCGCCAGCAGTTGCGCTTGCACTCCGGCATCAAGCCGGCTCGCCGCGATAATCGCCGCCGTCTGCGGGGCGGGCGCGGTGAACAGCACGGCGTTAGCATCGCCCGCCGCAAGATCTTGCGGCGCTACCGTCGCAATCGTTACGCCCCGCCGCACATCCAGGCCCTGGGCCATGGCTTTGCCGAGAGCGTTAACGCCAGCAGGCCAGCACCATTTGGGGTCGGCGTTCTGAGCCGGGTCGCCCTCGTACACCCTGCCTTGTGCATCGAACGTCCAGACTGGGCGGCCAATGTCGTAGGCACTAGCCCCGGTTGAGTCGGTTGTCGTTCGCACCAGCGCTTCAAGCTCCGGCGTCGGCGCTTTCACATACTGTGCGCCGTGGTCGAAGTGGCAGCCATGTACCCGTCGGGTGGCTGCACGCCCACCCACGCCCTGGCTCTTTTCATAGATGGTGCATGTGAGTCCGCGCTCCGTCAGCTTCTGTGCCGCCGCTAGCCCGGCCACACCTGCACCGATGATTGCAATATGCATAGTACGAGTTACGAGTTACGAGTTACGAGTTACGAGTTACGAGTTACAAGTTGACCGGAGACCGGAGCCAGAATGACAAGGTGACAAGGTGACAAGGTGATTGATTACGCAGCCTTCAGCCTTCAGCCTTCAGCCTTCAGCCTTCGTGTACACAGTTCGCAGTTTGCTTCACAATCCCTCTTTCAACATCGCCCGCAACTCTCGGTCGTCCTCTTCGTCGTAGGGGCCGATGAGGGACATGTGGATGGTGTTGGGGCGCAGCAGCCGCTGAGCCACCCGCAACACATCGTCACCGGTCACGGCCTCAACTTCTTCCACCACCCGATGCACCGGGATAACGCTGTTGTAACGCAGTTGGTGGGCACCATTGCGCGACGCCACCGACCATGTATCTTCCAGCGAGAGCAGAATGCCGCCTTTGACCTGCTCTTTCACCAGGGTCAGCTCCTCATCCGTTACACCATTGACTACCACGTCACGCAGAATATCGAGGGTGGTGCGCACACTATCACGCAGCATCTCTGGCTCCACACTGCCATAAATCACCCACATGCCGCTGTCGGCAAGTTCGCTATGGTAGGAGCCGATGTTGTAGGCCAGCCCTCGCTCTTCCCGCAGCTCCTGGAAGAGCCGCGAGGCCATGCCGCCACCGACAACCGTGTCTAGCACCTGCAAGGCCCGCCGGTCAGGGTCGTTGTAGGAAAGGGCCGGAAAGCCGATGCAGAAGTTGCCCTGCTCACTGTCGCGGGGCAGCAGACTGAGGTGCGGGCCGGGCCGGGCGGGCAGCGTCGGCTGCGCCGGAGTTTTCCGTGCAGGCGGGTAATCGGCGAAAGCCGCTTCCACCGCTGCTACCACCGCCGCTGTCTGCACGTTTCCTGCCACTGAAATCACGGTGTTGCCCAGGCCATAGTGCTGCCGCCAGAATGTTTCCAGTTCTCTAT
>JALONX010000503.1 GCA_025454695.1 Chloroflexaceae bacterium | reverse complement strand
CAAAGGAAATGTAGGAAATGAGGGAAATGGTTTTGGAGGGATGATACAATTTCCTTTATTTCCTTTGTTGCTCTGTAAACGACGTTTTCTTGGATCCACTGATCGGCATTGTCATTCCGACCGGAGGGGGGAATCGGCATGGTCATGCGCTGAAGACCCCTCACCTTCGTTCGGGGTGACACCGAGAATTCACGGCAGAAAACGTTCCTTACAAAGCATTTATTTCCCTGAGTTCTATTGGTTCTTGGTTCTCGGTTCTCAGTTCTCGGCTCTCAGTTCTCGGTTCTCGGCTCTCAGTTCTCGGTTCTCGGTTCTCACGAAGGAACACCATGCTCAACATTGACGAAATTATGGCGATTATTCCGCACCGCTACCCGTTTCTGTTGTTAGATCGGGTGGTGGAGCTGGAGGCGGGAGTGCGGGCGGTGGCCGAAAAGTTGGTGACGATTAACGAGCCGTTTTTTCCGGGCCACTTCCCTGGCTACCCGGTGATGCCCGGCGTGTTGATTGTGGAGGCCCTGGCCCAGACCGGGGCAGTGGCGGCGCTGAGTCTGCCGGAAAACAAGGGCAAACTGGCCTTCTTTGCCGGGATTGACGGGGTGCGCTTCCGCCGCCAGGTGCGCCCCGGCGACACACTGCGTTTGGAGGTTGCGTTGGAGAAGATGCGCCGGGGCGTAGGCAAAGGCAGTGCCAAGGCCACTGTGGAAGGGCAACTGGCATGCGAGGGCGAGCTGATGTTTGCGATTATGGAACCGAAATGAATTGACACAGCGCCAATCGGCGTGCTATACTTTTGCCAATTCAAGAACAGAACAACTGCGAACAGGAAGAGTACATACCACCCCGTTGCCCAGCGAGTCGGCACCTGGTGCGAGGCCGATGCACACGGCGGTATGGAATGGGTCTGGGAGTTGCAACGTGAACCGATTTTAGATTTTAAATTTTGGATTGTATGACCGTTCGCAATCTAAAATCACAAATCCAAAATCTAAAATGCGAAGTAGTTTTTGCCGGAGACGCCACCGTTATCAGGGCGCAGGGTATGGAGCAGCCGGGCTACGCCGGGCGTAGGGCTGACAGTACCTGATAAGTGCGCTAGCCATGTGGGCTGGCGAACGAGAGTGGCACCGCGAGTCATCGTCTCTCGATCCCTGTTTTGGGGTCGGGAGTTTTTTTATTTCGGATTGCAGATTGCAGATTACACGCAGAACAATCTGCAATCTACAATCTACAATCTGCAATGTAGTAAGGAGCAAGGTGTGGAGACCGTCAAGTACCTCTTGTCCGAAGATCGTATGCCTACAGCGTGGTATAACATCGCCGCCGATTTGCCTGCCCCGCCGCCCGCCGTGCTGCACCCTGGCACGGGCCAGCCGATTGGCCCGGCTGATCTTGCGCCGCTCTTCCCGATGGCGCTGATTCTGCAAGAGGTCAGCACCGAGCGCCAGATCGAGATTCCCGACGAGGTGCAGGCGATCTACCGACAGTGGCGGCCCACCCCGCTCTACCGGGCGCGGCGGCTGGAAAAGGCGCTGGATACGCCAGCGAAGATTTACTACAAATACGAGGGCGTGAGTCCCGCTGGCAGCCACAAGCCCAACACCGCCGTGGCCCAGGCCTACTACAACAAGCAGGAAGGTGTGAAACGGCTCATCACCGAGACGGGCGCGGGCCAGTGGGGGTCGTCGCTCTCGTTTGCCGGGGCACTCTTTGGGCTGGAGGTGCTGGTTTACATGGTGAAGGTGAGCTACAACCAGAAGCCCTATCGCCGTGCCCTGATGGAAGCCTACGGCGCACGGGTGGTGGCTAGCCCCAGCACCGAAACCAACGCCGGGCGCATGATTCTGGCTGAGCACCCCGACAGTACCGGCAGCCTGGGCATCGCCATTAGCGAGGCGGTGGAGGTGGCGGCGCAAGACCCGGACGCCCGCTACGCCCTCGGTAGTGTGCTGAACCATGTGCTGCTGCACCAGACGGTGATTGGCCAGGAGGCCCTGGCCCAGCTGGAAATGGCTGGAGATTACCCAGACATTGTGGTGGGCTGTACCGGCGGCGGCAGCAATTTTGCTGGCATTGCCTTCCCCTTTATTGGGGCGAAGCTGCGGGGTGAGCGCGATGTGCGGGTGGTGGCGGTGGAACCGGCGGCCTGCCCCAGCCTCACCAAGGGCCGCTACGCTTACGATTTTGGTGACACGGCCAAAATGACGCCAATGGTGAAGATGCACACCCTCGGCCACGACTTTGTGCCGTCGGGTATTCATGCGGGCGGGCTGCGCTACCACGGCATGGCCCCGCTGGTGAGCCACCTGCTGGAGTTGGGGCAGTTCGAGGCGACGGCGGCCCAGCAGTTGGAAACCTTTGCCGCCGGGCTTCAGTTCGCCCGCGCCGAGGGCATTCTGCCCGCGCCGGAGGCCAACCACGCCGTAGCGGGGGCCATGCGCGAGGCGTTGCGCTGCAAAGAGGCGGGTGAGTCGAAGACGATTCTCTTCAACCTCTGCGGCCACGGCCACTTCGACATGCAGGCCTACACCGATTACCAGGCGGGCAAGCTGAAGGACTTTGAGTACTCGGACGAGGAAGTGGCTATGGCTCTGGCTGGCCTGCCAAGCGTCGGGTGAGCAATTTCAGATTGCAGATTGCAGATTTTTCCTTTAAACAATCTGCAATCTACAATCTACAATCTACAATCTAGAACTCCACTTGCACTTGAACAATTGGCCCATTCGCCGTCAGCACCACGTAGCGGCTGGTGGCGATGGTTTCGAGTTGTACCGGAACGGGCTGGCCGTTGAGGAACACGCGACTCACGCTTGTCACCTCGGCGGGCAGTAGCAGCCGCAGGCGCATGCTGTCGGCGCTGCCAGTGGCTTCCATGCGCAGTTGCCCGGCCTCACGGTCAAGCTCCCAGCGGTAGGCCACGTAGCCGTCGCTAGCGGCGTAGCGGGCCACCACGCTAGCGTTTGCAATCGGCTGCGGCGCGGCGGGCCAGCGCGGGCTAAGACTCACACTGCGGTAGCGCAGGCCTTTGTCTTCAACCCCGGCGGCCCCTTCCAGCAGCGCACCGAGCATGGCGCTAGAACCCCAGCCGTCCGAGGGCAGGAATTCCTGCACCGGGGCGAAACCGCCGGTGGGGTAGTACCAGAGGTAGGTCGCGCCGCTACGCTGGATCATGTCGAAGTAGCGCCGCAAAATGTCGAAGCCGTAGTCTTCGTAGCCGAAGCGAAACGCGCCACGGGCAAGCTCGCCGCCAACCAGCGGCATAATCCCGCCGTTGACATATTCGCCGGGCCGCTCGCCCAGTTTGCCGTCTAGCCCATAGGCCCCCGGCGGGAAGGGCGGGTCAATGCTCCACCATTCGGCGAAGGCAGTGTTGCCGGGGCGGCTGATGCGGTCGTTGTACTCCTGCACAATCGCCCGGCCCTGCTCCACCGTCAGCACGCCGCGATTGAGGGCGATGGCGTTGGACAGACTCAACTGCTCGGCCTCGTCCACGCCGGGCACGTCGTAGGGAATGAGTTTTACATGATGGGTGTAGAAGCGCCCGTTCCAGCTCAGCCGGTTGAGCCGTTCCATCAGCTTGTTGGCCAGATCGTCGCGGCTCCATGCGCTTTCCCACAGGCCAAACTGCCGCTCCATGGTTGCCAGCGAACGGAGCGCTTCGGCCAGGCCGGTGTTGTCGCCGTGGAAGATGCCCCATCTGGTCTGGTCGTCAATCCAGTGGCGCGGCGCAGGCTTGCCGGTGTTGGGGTCGCGGGTGGTGGGGCCATACTCAAAGTCCCACGTGTCAATGGTGAAGGGGCGCTTCACCAGGCCCAGCGTCGGCTCCCAGCGAATGGGGCTGGAAAGGGTGTAGTTGATGGCCCGTTGCATGGATGGCAGCATGCTCTGCATCCATGCATCGTTGCCGGTGATCTGCCAGACTTCGTAGACCGCCTGCACGAAGAGGTATTCCACGTCGGCCTCAACTGGCGTGCGGAAGGCGGGGATATTCCACTGGGGCCGGGCCAGAAAATCGGGAAAGCTGCCGTCGGGCTGTTGGGCGCGGCGAAAGGCTTCCAGGGCGCTGGTGAGGTCGGTTTCAAAATAGCGGAAGCCCCGGCCCTGATAGTAGTGGTCGCGCAGCCAGATCAGCGGGCTGTCGGGCGAGCGGTAGCCCATCACATCCACGCCGTCGAGTTGGTAGCTGAGGCGTTTGGTGAGCATAAACTCGCGCACGCGGGGATACAGTTGATCCCACGCTGGGACGCCGGTTCGCACGCTGGTGCTGGCATCAAGCTGATAAAGGTTGCCGCTGGCCACCTGCCGCCCGTTGGCAAACAGGGCCGCCCAGTGGGTGCCAAGGGAGCCGCGTGGCGTCACCTGCACAAAGCCAAAGCCGTTGCTGAGCGAGACGGGAAACGCGCCAACCGAGCGGCGAGCGCTATCGAACACGACCAGCGTGGCGCTGCCGGTGAACCCGGCCACGTTCACATTCACCCCAACCGGCTGCAAGGGCGCAGCCACGGCCTGAGTGCTGGTGAACGAGGCGCTCTGGGCCACGGCGGGCACGCTCGGAACGGCCACAAACGCAACGATGAGGGTGAGCAAGGTGAACAAACGGGAGATACGCATAGGGAAGCCTTTTGAGAATGATGAAGTATGAAGTATGAAGTATGAATACGAGCGAATGCAGAACCGAGAAAACGCCCCCCTCAATCCCCCCGCACGCGGGGGGAGGCCAGAACCGAGAACCGAGAACCGAGCCTGCCCCGCGTGCAGCCGAGGGGAGCCGAAAACCCTTAACCCTTAACTGTAATGCTTCACAAGGTTAGCGCATGCTAGCCCGCGAAGGCGGGCTTCGCACGTACTAGCCGAGGGCTTCAGCCCAACGGCTCGTGCGCGAACCTATTGTACCCTTAACCCTTAACCCTTAACCTTTAACCGACAGGCGAGATTATAGCACGGCCATCACAACCTAGTATCCGACCATCGTTACGCCGTAGGGGCCGACGGATGTGTCGGCCTGAGGAGATACCCAATGCAGATTGGCATGATGAACGACCCGCGCCGCAATGCGGTAGACGAGGCCCGCTGGGCCGCCGCCAACGGCCTGGACTTCCTCGACCTGACGGTTGAGGGGCCGGGCGCGGCGCTGGAACAGATTGATGCGGCCCAACTCAAGGCGGTGCTGGACGATGGCGGCATGGGCGTGGTTGGCCACACCGCCTGGTATCTGCCCTTTGCGTCGCCCTTTGCCCGCGTGCGGCAGGCCGCCGCCGACAGTGTGGCCGA
>JALONX010000502.1 GCA_025454695.1 Chloroflexaceae bacterium | reverse complement strand
CCCTTTCATTAGGGCGAATACGACTTCGTCGCGACCACCGCCCCGCTCTGAAGGGGTTTGAAACCTCCTCGGGGGATTTCCAGGGCGTGTCCCTGCTTGCAGTCGCGACCACCGCCCCGCGCTGAAGGGGTTTGAAACGCGGTCAGTGGGCAGCCCGTCCAGCCGCATGAGGCGGGTCGCGACCACTGCCCCGCGCTGAAGGGGTTTCGCGGAAGGCGGAAGGCGGAAGGCGGAAGGCGGAAGCGCGGAACCAGACGGACGCCGACGCGGGGTGTGGCGCACCGTTCCACGTTCCGCGTTCGTCGTTCGTGCGCCCCGGGCTGAAGGGGTTTGAAACGCGTCCCAGCCGATCCAGTAGCTACCGTCGGGCTTGAGTCGCGACCACCGCCCCGCGCTGAAGGGGTTTCGCTGAAGGCGGAAGGCGGAAGCGCGGAACCAGACGGACGCCGACGCGGGGTGCGGCGCACCGTTCCGCGTTCGTGGGCCCCGCGCTGAAGGGGTTTGAAACTTTTCACCCTGCACGTCAGCGAGCATCCATGCCAGGGTTGCCCCACTGCCCCGCACGGAGGAGGCCTACAACTCGTAGTCGGCCGTTGATCCTGAGGTTTGCCCTCGGATCAACGGCCCGCTCGCTATGGTTGTTGCTGGGTGCGCCAGGCGTGGTGCTACGGCTGGTTGTGTCGCACAATGTCGCCCAGGCTCATGAGATGTGCCTCAATCGCGGTTGCTGCCGGGTAGCTTGAAGTCGAGACTCGGGAGGGTAGTGGCCTTCACGCCTCGCGGCGGGGCCGCCCCGTGGCACCACCTCGGCGGCTACCTCGTTGCGGTAGTGGGCAAGCGCCGCATGGGTGCCTGTACCAGCGCCCGCCCCGCTTGGTGGCTGCCAGCCGCCCCTGCCGCACCAGCCAGCCCAGGTGGGCCGCACTATACTCGCTCTGCTGCGCCAGCGTCGCCAGCGGCAGTTCATCCTCCATGCGCCCCGCGCTGCTCGCATCAAGATAGCGGTCAAGGCCTGCCTCCACCGCCCGCCCAAGCAGGTTGGTCAGCGCCGTAACATCGCCCCGGTCGGCGCGGGCCAACGCCTGAAGATAGCCCACCCGCCAGTCGCGCAGGAGCAGGGCCAGTGGATAGCCTGCCCGCAGCAGCAGCAGGTTCAGCACCAGCCGCCCCACCCGCCCGTTCCCGTCCACAAAGGGGTGAATCGCTTCAAAGCCGTGGTGGGCAATGCTGGCCCGAATCAGCGGGTGATAGTGTTGCCCCGCCCCGTCTGGCCCTGGATCATCAAATGATGCAACTACGCTGCATGTATACGCGCCGCAGCATCGCTCGTATTTCTATCATCACCCGACTGATTATGTTCGGTATTCCTTGTGCTATAATCACGCGGGCAGCGGCTATTGATATGCTTCCTTCTACAATCACTGAACTAGCGTATCGGCTCTCCGCTGCCCATTATGGGTTCTGCCCATGCGCCGGGGCTGGGCGCATGGTTTGGAGGTACGTCCATGCAGCAGGCCATATACATCCGTCACCGTGGCCGGGTGGTCGTGCCGCCCGGTGATGGTGGTGCGCCCCCGCAGTACCTGGCCAGTCTCCTCAAAAATATCGAGCGCCTGGGCTTCACCGCCAGCGCCACGCTGATTACCCACTTGCGCACCTGCTCGGTGGAACAGTTGGCGCAGCTGGGAGATGTGCTTATTCCTGCGCTCCGCGAGCTGGTTGGTGCCCACGTTGCCTACCGACCCATGTACCCCAACTTTCCTGCCCAAGTGATGGAGGCTGACCGCGCCGAGCTCTACATCAACGCCATTTTGCACTACCTCACCCATGGTCGCCCGCTGTATGAAAAGAAGCAACGGAAGCCCCTGCTTGAGCGCACCGACCTGCGCGTGATTGACTGCGGTGACGATGCCGACTTCCGGCTGATCTGCACCACGCTGCTGGCCGCAAAGAGTGCCACCTCACCCGCTGACCGGGCCGACCTGGCCTGGTTTTTTCAGACCTATGGCGATGATGCGATGACACTCATCCCCCAAGAGGTGCCGTTGCGCGAGCATGTAGCCCTGCTGGCGGCCCTCCTCCTGCGCCATACCACCCGTGGCCCGGCCCTGCTGCCGCGTTATGTCAAAACGGCGACGGATGTGCTCCGCCTGGCGGTCGCGCTCTCGGATGGCGATGTGAGCCTGGCGACAGCCACGAAGTTCCGCCGACTTACCCGCCCCGAGCGCCGAGTGCTGCTGGAATTGCTGGAGGCGAGCGGCAATACCCTTGAGGATATGCTGCGTTACGTGGAACCCTGGAAGCGGCTGGGCGAACGGCTCCACCCCGGCGAGTATGCGGCGCGCTTCCCGCGCAGCGCCGCAGCCTTCGACGCCATTCGCAACAACCGGCCTGTCGCAACCTTCCGTTCCCAGGTGGAGGGCGCAATCCGCGCGAACCATATAGACGCGGCCATCGCCGTGCTGCGCACGCGGCCCGGTGAGCTAACCCGCCGCCTGGATCACCTGCTGCGTCAGGCCGCTCAGCCTGATGTCGTCGTTGCGGCCTTTGGCGAGGTTGCCGCCCAGGTCGCCACCCCGGTGCTGCTACAAACTCTGGCCCACTTCGCCCAGCGGCCCACCATGCCGCCGTTGCGCAGCTTCTTCCCGAAAGGCGAGGTGGCCAGGGTGCAGGTGATTGCGAACACGCTGCCGCCGCTCGACGCCGAGCTGTGCGCAGGGGTGGTTGCGATCTGCCGTGAGACGCTGATCAACCGCTTCCGTGCGCAACCACCGCTCGGCCCGGTATATGTGGACGAGCGCCTGCGCAACTACCCCGTGCCGCTCACCCAACGCTCGGCCAGCAAGGCCCTGCGCACCATCCCCCGTGGCTCGCGGCTGCCGCTCGACGCGGGCGGCACGGTGCGTTTTTTCCTCTGGTGGAAGGAAGGCGAGGTGAACGGGAGACCGACCGGGCGGGTGGATATTGATCTCTCCGCCGTGCTGTATGACGGGCATTGGCGCTATCTGGAGCATATCTCGTACACCAATCTGAAGTCCGAGAAATATCGGGCAGCCCACAGCGGCGACATCGTCACCGCGCCAAACGGGGCCTGCGAGTTTATTGACCTGGACATTGAGTCGGTGGTGCGCTACGGCGGGCGCTACGTCGTCACCTCGCTCAACTCCTTCTCGGGCCAGCCCTACTGCAACCTGCCCGAGTGTTTTGCGGGCTGGATGCTGCGCCAGGAGCCGCAGTCGGGCGAGGTTTTTGAGCCACAAACGGTGCAGCAGAAGGTTGATCTGGCGGCCAACACCCGCATCTGCATCCCGGTGATTCTCGATCTGGTGGCCCGCCAGGTCATCTGGACTGACCTGGCCCTGAACAACCACCCGCGTGTGAACAACACCATTGAGGGCAACCAGAAGGGCATGCTGCTGATGGGCTACGCCTTGACCAATCTGGTGAAACCCGACCTCTACGAACTCTTCACGCTGCATGCGGCGGCACGCGGCACACTGTCGCCGCGCGAGTCGGCGCAGGTCGTCTTCGCCCCCGATGGCACCGTCACCCCCTTTGACATCAGCGTCATCCTGGCCAACTATCTGTGAAGCAGGTTGTGCATGCTCGGATCGCATGTCACGGCATACGCACACCATGCCAAGTGTCCGTGCATAGCATTGTGAAGCACTTCGTTCACACGCTTGCGGATAGAGAACGGATGTGCTATACTGTGCTTGCGGTAGCGGATAGGGCACGTCCACCAGAAGGGTTCCGGCGATGAAGATTGATCATGATGCGGTTTTTAAGCAACTACTCACAGCCTTTTTCGTAGAGTTTCTCGACCTCTTCTTTCCCGAGGTGCTGGCGCAGATTGACCGCGACAGCATCACCTTTCTTGACAAGGAGAGCTTTGTTGACTTGCTTGACCCCGACCGGCGCGAGGCTGACCTGCTCACCCAGGTGCGCTTCAAGGGCCAGGCGGCCACGTTTATTGTGCATATTGAGAACGAGGCAAAGGACAAAAGGACGATTGACTCCAGAATGTTTCGCTATTTCGCCCGGTTTCACGACCGTTATCAGCAGCCGATTTACCCCATTGTCTTCTGCTCCTACGTGAGTCCACGTACTCCGGCGAAAGACCACTACACGGTGACCTTTCCCGATTTTCCCGTCCTGCAATTTAACTACCGCGTGGTACAATTAAATCAGCTGGACTGGCGGGCCTATCTCACGAGTACCAATCCGCTCGCCGCCGCCCTGATGGCGCGGATGCGCATTGCCCCCGCTGACCGCTGGCGGGTGAAACTGGCCTGTCTGCGTTTGCTGGCCGGGCTTCGGGTGCAGGGGCAGCAGCAGCGGTTGCTCAGTCAGTTTGTTGATCTTTATCTACCGTTGAAGAGCGGCGAGCAGCAGCAGTTTCAGCAGGAACTGGCCACGCTTCCGCTGCAAGAAAGTGAGGCCGTCATGGAGATTGTGACCAGTTGGGAATTGAAGGGCCGGGCGGAGGGTCTGGTCGAAGGCGAGATAAAGGGCCGGGCGGAGGGTCGGGCGGAGGGCACACGAGACCTGGTGGTGCGGCAGTTGCGGTGGAAGTTGGGCGATCTGACTGCGGTGCAGGAAGACCAGATTGCTGCGCTCACCCCATCTCAACTCGAAGATCTGGCGAAGGCCCTGCTCAATTTCACCAGCGCCGCTGACCTGGATGGCTGGTTGGCGACCCTGGGCGAGGCGTGAGGCATGTCCTCGCCTCCTGACTGCGTTCGTATCTTCTGAAAAAAATCTTTTCATTATGTTAATCTATTAACCAGCGTCGCACGATGCCATCGTGGGCAACCGACACTAGCGCGTGTGCATCAGGGGTGAAGGCTGCCGCTGCAACTTCCTCGGCGTGCCCAACCAGGGTCTGTCGTGCATGCAACGTCGCGCCCTGCTGCCTATAGACCGTTATCGTTGCACCCGTGATGAACGCCACCGTGGTGCCGTTCGGCCCGATGACCACCTGCTGCGCCCCGCTCGCAAGCGTCTGGCGCAACTCGCCGTTGGCCAGCTGCCACAACCAGCAGCGCTCCTCCGTCGCCACACTCAGCAACGCCCCATCGCTCGCCAGGGCCAGGCCCGTCACATCCGCTACACCGATGTTGTCTAGCTGGGGCCAGACAATCGTACACACCCTCATCCCCGTCGTCAACTCATACACATGCACGCCGCTGCCCGTCAGGATCGCTACACGGTGCCCGTTATCTGCAACTCAAGAGTCTCCTCGGTCATGATGAGTGTGTTGATCGGCCAGCGT
>JALONX010000501.1 GCA_025454695.1 Chloroflexaceae bacterium | reverse complement strand
CCTATTTCAAGGTTTAAGCTTCTGTTCCGCCTGTGACGCTGTTGTTGGCGCTGATGCAGTGGTCTGCCCAGCATGCCAGCGACAGCTGCGGGAAGCCGCAAACGAAAGCACTGACTCTTCTGCCTCCCGGTGATTCTTTCCAATCCCTTGACACGCCCTCATTTCTGACGTATCGTACCGCTCACAAATCCCACTCCCCGTTGAGTCCATTTTTCCAGGGAATCTCCTCACGTTGCGGAGGATAACACTAATGTGGCACAAGCTACCCACACTTGTCCTGCTGCTCTTCGCCGCGTGCGGCACGCCCCTACCAAGTCAACCCCAGGCGACGGTGCTGCTGGCCGCCACGGAAGGCATTTTTACCATTCGTGACGGTTGCACCTATCTCACTGGTGACGATGAAGTTGAGCGCGTGCTGGTGTGGCCCTCGTTCTGGCAGGTAGCCCTTGAGCCGACGCAGCTGGTCTACCAGGGGCCGAACGGACAGGGCTGGGGGCGTTCCGGCGAGCGAGTCCGAGTGGGCGGCGGCGGGATCACCTCGCTGAAGAGCATCTCGAAAGTTGAGCGCCGCCATGTGCCCAGCACCTGCCATGGCCGCTACTGGCTGCTGGGCGGCAGCTTCGAGCAAGTTGGTACGCCATAAAGCAGAAGAACGTGAACACACCGTGGAAGTCGGGAACTATGTAGCTCACGCTTGGCACACCATGATCAAACACATCTGGCGCTTTGTGATGAACATAAACTGGTATTGGGTGCTAACGCGGACGCTTATCGCATTTGTGATACTCCTTGCGAGCTTTGTCGTGGGGCGCATCTTCAATATTCTGTACATGGTTCCAACGTAGTCCTGCTTTGGAGGAACAGCGTGAAAGAACCCCCGCAAGGCCAGCCCAGAGTTCAACTACTCCGCGCCGAAGCCCATCACATGGGGGCGTTCAAGTTAAAGGATGCTGCCCATTTGAAGCAGGGCTTTGGGCAGCTTCCCCAGCTTCCTGTCGGTGATGGGACATTTGTCCCCGTGCCGTATGGGAGCATCGAAAACCTCGCCCGTCATCTGGCCCAGGAATGGGGCGATGAGGAGGCTTACGTCAAACTGTTGGTCACTACCGATTATTGTGGAAGTGGTGCTTGCTCAACTCCCGATCTCGACGAGCGGACAAAAACATTGAAAGAGTTTCTTGCAAGTCTCCCGGAAGAAGAGCGCAAGCGCATCAGCACATCATTAGTCGAAGAGCCGCAGCAAGAGAGGCCGGATGACCCGAAGGCAGGCAACTGTTAGCTAGTTGTCTGCGTATGATCAAACACATCTGGCGCTTTGTGATGAACTTAAACTGGTACTGGGTGATCACACGAACCTGTGTCTGGCTGCTGATAGCCCTTGCGCTCTTTGCGGGGTCTTTCTTCCTTCTGAGCCTTTACTTTCGCCCGACATAGCCCCGCGCTTCACCTGAGCGACAGCCCCTCATCTTCAAGCCCTCATCGCTGATTGTCTTGCTTCACAAGGTGAACGCACATGTGGATTGCGGGAGTTGCGCTCCGGTGCGGCAGCATGGCTGCCGCATTCCATAGAGGGTGGGCCAACCTCGTGCAGTAGTACAACAATTGCTCATCGTCCGGCCCCGGTCGCCTGCCCTGAGGCTCCCCTGCGCTTGCCTGCCCTGAGCCTGCCGAAGGGTTGAAGGGTCGGTCTCCCGCCTGCCCTGAGGCATCGAAGGGTCTGCGGTCAATCGCCAATCCCTAATCGCCAATCGCCAGCCTCGCCTGCACCACCGCCCGCCCCCGCGAAAGCCGTGATTTCACCGTGCCCTCGGCGCAGCCCTGCTGCCGGGCGATTTCGGCAATGGTGTAGCCCGCCACGTGCAGCAGCAGCGCATGGTGCGAGGCAGGCGGCAGGTGAGCCAGGGCCATGCGCAGCGCCACGCGGCCACATGTGCAGCCCTCCGTTGCGGGAGCAGCAGCGAACGGCTCGACGGACAGCAGCGAGACGAGCGGGCGGCGCTTGCAACGCCGCAGGTGGTCGTAGGCCAGGTTGGTGGCCACCCGGTAGAGCCAGGAATGTTGCTGCTCCACATGCAGCTGCTCGCCCGCCCGCAACGCCCGCACAAAGGTTTCCTGGCACAAATCTTCAGCCGTGGCGCTGTCGCCCACCAGCCGCCGCAGGTGCCGCAGCATGCCGGGGCGGTGGGCCGTGTAAAGTCCTTCGATGTCCATAGGGATTTCCTTTCTAACGACGAGCGATGAGTGTGTAGACTTCGTACTGCGTATTCCAGCGATTCACGTTCATCGTTTGCATTGCGGGCGGGTCACAGACCGCGCCCCTACAACGCTGCATTTCATCGCTCCTCGTTCTGCGTTCCTCGTTCCGTGTTCTACGTCTTACGTTTGGCTAAATGGCAATTCGGCCATTTTCCAGCGCTCGTTCTCTTTCACCAACCGCAGTGTCATCGGCTGCACACCACTGGTAGCAAAGTTCATGCTGCCCTTGAAGATGGCCGTTTGTTTGCCATCCGTGTTGGTCACAGTCAGCCCATCGGCATCGGCCACAAAGTAGCCCGGTTGCTGGCTCTGATTCTGAGTGGTCGGGTCGGTATGTGGCTGCATTGCGCCGTGCGTCGCCTCGTAGCGCTGCCAGGCTTCGCCAATCGCCGCTGGGGTGACCGTCTTTTGCAATTCGCTGCTGAGCAGCACATGGGCTTGATCCCAGTTCTTGTCCTGCACTGCTTGCAGATATTGGGCACCGGCGAGACCGGCCCCAAATGCGTCGCCCACCCCGCTGCTGTTCCAAAATCTCACCCCGTAGAACGTTGCGACACCGCCCAACACCAGGGTTGCCACAACCAGCAACCCACAACCCCATTTGAATACGTTTGACATGTATTTACTCCTTGTTATAGTTAAAAATTACGAATTATGAGTTATGAATTATGAAGACTGCTTCAGCCTTCAGCCTTCAGCCTTCAGCCTTCAGCCTTCATGCTTCCGTCGCCTGCACCAGACGCAGAAAGACCGTTTCCAGGTCGAGGCGCTGCTGTTCATTGGCAAGCAGGGCCAGATTGTGCTTAGCTGCCAGCCTGGTAATCGCCCGTTGCACCGCTTCCCGTGCGCCATCGGCTACAACCACTTCGTAGGTCTGGATATCGTCGGTCGCTGGCGCGGCCATCACACTGCGCACTCCGCCAATGGTTTGCAGTTCGATTTGCATGTTGTCGGCACCCTGAAGCCGTACCAGCAGCGTGTCGCGGGTAAAGCGCCCCAGCAACTCGGCAGTGGTGGCAGCGGCCACCAGGCGGCCCTGGTGCAGAATCGCCACATGGTCGCTGACCCGCTCCACGTCACCCAGAATGTGGGTGGAATAGAAGACCGTGGTTTCGCCCTTGAGGTCGCGCATCAAATCCAACACCTCGGCCCGGCCCGTCGGGTCAAGGGCCGAGACCGGCTCGTCGAGCATAATCACCGTGGGATTGCCGATGAGGGCCTGGGCGATGCCGAGGCGCTGGCGCATGCCACCGGAATAGCCGCCCGTGGGCCGGTCGGCAGCGTGGGCAATTCCGACTCGCTTGAGTAGCTGCTCGACGCGGCCTTTGTCCACCTTGCCATAAAGGCTGGTGACGTAGTGCAGCACCTCGCGCCCGCTCATCCAGCTGTAGAACTTTGGTTCCTGGGCCAGGTAGCCCAGGTGCATGCGGTGCTGGCCTTCTGGCGTCACCGGCACGCCGTTGATGCTAGCGCTGCCGCTGCTGGCGTGGTTCAGCCCGGCCAGAATACGCATGGTTGTGGTTTTGCCCGCCCCGTTGGGGCCGAGAAAGCCAAAGATCGAACCCTGAGGCACCTCAAACGACACATCCGACAGCGACTGCACCGAACCGTAGCGTTTACTCAGTTTGTTGACGTGTATAGCAGTGGGCATATTCATTCTCCATTGATGATTGACCGAAGACCGGAGACCGACGACCGGGGTCGGAGTGACAAGGTGACAAGGTGACAGAGTGACAAAGTGACAAGGTGGTCGGGTGAAACTGCATACCGCGTAACCCCTAACCCCTAACCCCTAACCCTTAACCCTTAACCCTTCATATTGTTCAGTTCACTTCCTGCCGTTGGAAAATAGTGAAGGTGAGGGCGGTGAGGCCGATGAACCAGGCTACCGCTGCGACCAGCGCAATCGGGTCAAGGGGCTGGCCAGCAAGCAGGGCCGAGAAGGGCCGATCAACATGGGTGGGCCAGAGCCGCTCCAGCCAGGGCCGCATGGCTTCGGGCAGGGCGTTGCCCAGGGCCAGCGGCGCAAAATAGAGACCGAGCGCGATGCCGATAATAGCGCCCTGGTTGTTGAGGAACAGACTCAGGAAGAGCACCAGCAACACTCCAAACGCACTGGACAACAGCAACACCAACGACGTTCCGAGTACCAGCAGCGGGTCGGTGGGCAGGCCACCGTAGAGCAGCACACCGGGGATGAAGGTAAGCAGCAGTGGCACGATGCTACTGGCCAGCCAGAACAGCAGCGTGGCCACACCCCATTTGGCCAGCACCAGGCTGCGGCGGGCCAGCGGCTTGGTGAGATTCCAGGCCAGCGTGCCGCTCTGCCGCTCGACCACCAGAATATTGGCGGTGGTCAGCACCAGCAGAAAAAGCGCCATACCACTCCCACTAGCAATCACAGCCAGCGTATTGCTCAGGGCCGCTGGCGAAACAAAAGCGTCGGGCAACATGGCAAGAGCAGTGCCCGCCGGTGCGCTCATTTCCGACGCAGCCGGAACCGTTTGCACCAGCGCACGCAGGCCAATCGGGCCAAGCAATGCAAACAGGCTGAACAACAGCATGAGCACCAACAAAATCCAAAGCCGCTTGCTGCGCCGCCATTCATGCGCCTCCTTGCGAACGAAGGGGCCAAAGCCCAATAGTGGGCCACCTTGCGCACGAGTTACTGTCCGTGTCATTGAGCGTGATACCTCCACCATGTGAAACTCCTTTGTGTAAATTGCGAATTGATAGAACCAGGAACCGTTTGCAGTTTGCAGTTTGCAGTTTGCAGTTTGCAGTTTGCAGTTTGCTGTTTGCAGTTTGCAATTACGTTCATCGTTCAGCGTTCAGCGTTCGTCGTTCTTCGTTTGTAGGATAGCGGGGCGATGTCGTGGGGTTATCACCGAAATGTCGCAGATCTGTCGCAAGATTGAACAAAAATGTTGGGGGCAGCACTACCGCTCCCAACATCTCCTCTAATCCATTATGTAAACTTATAACACACTCCGCAGTGCCTCAATTGGCCTGAGACGGC
>JALONX010000500.1 GCA_025454695.1 Chloroflexaceae bacterium | reverse complement strand
TTTCTGCCCTGGCGTATGCATGGTGAGCATCGCCTCACCGTAGACGACGGAGGCAGAGGCATCATCGAGGCCGGTGGACTCAGCAGTGCCAACGAGACAACGGTAACGCGGATCGTTCAAGAAGCTTCGGACGTTTGCAGCAGCGGCCTCGTCGCGCTCGACCCCAATGTAGGCCGCTGGTCGTTGTGCCAGCGCCAGACGAGCGGTAACGCCCAGACCGGGGGCAAACTAAACCACCGCATCATTCGTGGTGATCGCCAGCGCTGTTAGCATCCGTTGGGTCAATTCCAGCCCACCGGGCCGCAACACGCGCTTGCCCATGCGGGCCAGCAGCCAGTGGCCGGGCATCTTTGCCGCATCGAGCTGGGCACCGGGCAATGCTTCCGAAGGTTTGGTTGTGCCTGTCATAAACAACTCCTTTACAACGGTTCTGGTGGTGCCTGAGCTTCCTGGTTCAGCTCTTCAAGCAGACATTCGAGCGACATGTGATAACTTGCTGCAACGTCGCGTAGTGTCTCGAACCGAGCCATCACACAGCCGACGCAGGCCATCCGTCGTCGCATAAACACGCTGACCACGCCTGGCCAGTGCTGGAGCACCTCGTCTACTGTCAGTTCAGGGTGAAGGGGCGTGTGGTACATCATCGTGCTCCTATGGGTTTCAGCATAGCGCACGAAACGGCCTGTGTCTTTGCGCTAGCGCAAAGATCGGCATGTGATGAAGGTTGAGCATTACATCGAGTAGTATGGAGTGCGTCAGAATCCCCCCAACCCTCCCTTGGGCAGAGGGGCGTTGCGCAATCAAGGGGGGCCAGAGGGGAATTCAAGAATCGTGGTGTTTGCAAGAACATTGCGTTTACTGCGTACTGAGTCACAGGGGCATCGGCAGCAGGTGTTGGCGCAGCGGGGCTAGTCTGGGGCTGGGCCAGGCAGCAGGTCGTCGGCAATGGTGACGAGTTGGTGCGGCGCACAGATAGTCACTCGTTCCCGCCCCAGCGCCACAATGCCCGCCTGCTCCCAGCGGCTGAGGGTACGGCTGACGGTGTAGAGGGTCGTGCCGGTCAGCTCGGCCACATCCTGGCGCGACAGGGGCATGTCAATCAGCACACCCTGGGCGGTGCGCTTGCCCACCTGGTTGACGAGACGCAGCAGGGCGCGGGCAATGCGCCGTTCCACCCGTTCTGTCATCAGTTCCAGGCATTGAGTTTGTAACTCGGCAAAGCGCTGCTGCACCAGGCGCAGTGCCCGCAAGGCGAGCAGCGGGTAGCGATCCAGCAACTTGTTCAGGGTCTCGTGGGGCCAACTGAGGGAAGTACATGGCGTGGTTGCCTGGGCCGAAAGCGGGTAGACCGCCTGAGGCAGGGCGGCAATAACACCCATCGCTTCGGCAGGCTGAAGCATACGCACAATCAGTTGCTGGCCAGTGTCGGCCACTTTGGTGAGGCGCACCCGCCCTTCTAGCAGCATGTAGAGCGCATGGGCCGGTTCATCCTGATGAAAGAAAAAGGCTTGTGTGGCCACACGGCGAGTCGTCGCGCTCTGATACAAGTCGTCCAGGGCTTGCGTTTCGAGTCCTTCAAACAAAGAGCAGCTTTTCAGTTGTGCATATGGTGCGTGCATGGCGTGACTGCCTGTATTTCTTTTTCATGCAGGCACATTTCAGCCCACTGCTGATCATCGTCCGAATGCGCCGAAGCGTGCCCCCTGGGATGTACCAGGGTTGATGGTGATGAACGTATACCACTGCTTGCGCGTATATGCTCGTGGTCAGGCATAGGCTTTCTGGGGGAAGATTGTGAGTTCGTTGCCACATGAAGGAAATGCGACGACCGAGTCGTGTACATGAACATTGACAAACATGCCTGCTGCCAGGGTTGGGTGGGGGCGCGTGCGAGCTTTGAGGATAGTACCATCTGGAAGACTGAGATACACCAGTTGGTCGTGGCCATAGAAGACGATGCGCTCGACACAGCGGCTGCCTAAAACATCAGGCGTTATTTGCAACGACTCCGGGCGAATCAGCACATCCACAGGGCCTGTGGCGGCCTGCGCCAGCGGCAGCAGACCCAACGCACACAGCACATGGTCGCCCTGCGCCAGGCCCGGCAGGAAATTGGCATCACCCACAAAGGTAGCCACCGCACGGTTCACCGGGTTCTGATAAATAGTAAGCGGCGTGCCGATTTGCACCAGTTGCCCAGTAAACATCACCGCCACCGTGTCGGCCAGACTCAGCGCCTCTTCCTGGTCGTGAGTAACGAAGACGGTGGTTGTGCCAGCAGCCCGAACAATGCGGCGCAATTCCTCACGCATCTCCACCCGTAGGGCGGCATCAAGGTTCGAGAATGGTTCATCGAGCAGCAGCAACGCGGGCTGCGGGGCCAGGGCACGGGCCAGGGCCACCCGCTGCTGCTGTCCGCCCGATAGCTGGTGCGGGTAGCGGGTGTCTAGTCCTTCCAGGCCAGTGAGCGCCAGCAGCTCGGCAATACGCTGCTGGCAGTCGGCCCTGGGCCAGCGAACAAGCGGAAAGGCCAGGTTGTCGGCAACCGTCAGGTGTGGAAAAAGCGCATAATCTTGAAACACAACCCCGACCTGTCGGCCCTCTGGTGGAATCCAGTGGCCGTTTCCAGCAACCTGCTTCCCAGCCAACCATAGCTCACCGGCGTCTGGCTGTTCCAACCCGGAGATCAGGCGCAGGGTGGTGGTTTTGCCGCAGCCACTTGGCCCCAGCAAGGCCAGCACCTCACCTGGGGCCACGCTGAGCGAGATACCATCAACAGCGGGGTGCCCGGAAATGTACGAGCGCGAGACATTGCGGAGTGTGATCACCGCCGTCATGGTCGGCCTCCACTATCGCCCGCCCGCACAAGGAGGGCAACCGGCAGCAACCCGGCCAACACAATCACCAGGGCCGGGATAGCCGCAGCTTGCCAGTAGGACTCAGCGGCGAGCATGTAGGTCCAGATTGCCAGCGTGTCCATGCCGAAAGGCCGCAAGAGGATGGTCACAGGTAGCTCTTTCATCACATCAACAAAGACCAGGATAGCGCCAGCGAGCAAACCGGCCTGCACAAGCGGTGCATGCACGCGCCCAAGGATACGTGTACGTGATGCGCCCATGCAGCGGGCTGCTTCCACCAGGCGCGGAGTCACTTTCTCCAGGCTCGCATCTACACTGTTTAGGGCCACGGCTAGAAAGCGCACGAGGTAGGCGTAGAGCAACCCTACGATGGAGCCAGTGAGCAGCAAACCGCTGATCAGCCCTGATGAGTTGAGCAGATTGTCGGTGGCGGCTAGCACCAGAAGTGTGCCCGCGGCGACCACTGCACCGGGCATGGCGTAGCCTAGCCCGGCCAGGCCAGTAGCGGCTCGGCCCAACCACCCGGCGTTGAGCCGGGCACTGGAAGCCACCAGCAATGCCATACCAACAGCTAGCAACGCAGCGGCGGCAGCCAGGCCGAGTGTGGTTAGCACATAGCGCCACGCCACGCCGTCGGCGGTAGGCGCAATTGGGTTCTGCCACTCGGCCACAGCCCAGGCCAGCAACTGGCCCACGGGCAACACAAAGGCTACTGCCAGAGTCAGGCCGCACACAGCCGTTGCGCCCCATGCTCGCCTGCCACGCAGGGGCTGAGGAGCCAGCCGCTGCACGGGGCCGCCGGTCTGGGTGTAGCGGGCCTGGCCACGCAGGGCACGTTCCAGCAATATAATCGCCAGTGCAATCATCAGCAGCAGTGCGGCCAATTCGGTGGCCGCCTCCCGATCCATCATGCCTTCCCAAATACGGAAGACGCCCTCACTGAAGGTGGGCACATTAAAAAAGCGCACGGTTGCAAAATCGGTGAGCGCTTCTAGCATGGCCAGGGTGGTGCCCGCAACGAGCGATGGACGCGCCAGCGGCAGGGCTACTTTTAGCAGGGCTTGCCAATGGCTATAGCCCATGGTGCGGGCCGCTTCCAGCGTACTCAGGGCCTGTTCGCGGAAGGCCGCCCGTGCAAGCAGGTAGACATAGGGATAGAGGGCTAACATCATCACCAGCACGGCCCCACCGAGCGAGCGGATCTCTGGGAACCAGGCCTCGGGGCCGAACCAGCCCCGCAGTGCCGTTTGCACTGGCCCGGCGAAATCGAAGGTTGCCATCATCACAAAGCCAAGGACGTAGGTCGGCACAGCCAGTGGTAAGAGCAGCAGCCACACAAACAGATTGCGCCCCGGAAAGGTATACACACTCACCAGCCAGGCCAGGCCTGTGCCCAGCAGCAGAGTCGTTGCGCCAACGCCGCCCACCAGCAGCGTAGTACCCACAAACATCTCAAGCAGGCGGGTTTCCCAGAGGTGCAACCACACCTCCGGGGTTGGCGTGAGCAGCCGCGCGGCCACCAGCAGCAGCGGCAGAAGAATGGGGGCAACCAGCCATAGTGGAATTGAACGACGTAGCAGCATTTCAACCTGGAGGAAGGGTGACGGGCATACCACTCCCGTCACCCTCCGTGTAGCTTAGCGATACCCCGCCCGTTCCAGCAGCCGAATGGCGGCAGGCTGGAAGCGACCATACTCACTCAGTGGCATTGGATCGATCTTGAACGTCCCGAAACCACGAATGATTTCCTGCACTGGAGCATTAGGGTTTGCTGGATATTCAAAGTTCCCACCAGACAACGTATCCGGAGCCGCCCCCTGGCCGCTGGTGGCCATCCACTCCAACAGGCGCACGGCGTTGTCGCGGTTGCGGGCCGCCGTTGTCACGCCCATGCCGGAAATGTTACGATGTGCCCCCGCCTCTGCCTGATTCGGCCAGAAGACCTTTACCGGGAAATTGGGGTTGCGTGCCAGTTGCTGGGCCACGTAATAGTGGTTGGTAATACCTACATCGCAGCCACCAGCAGCTATCGTTTCGAGAATACGGGTATCGCTGTCAATGTAAGTGGGTCGGTTGGCAACCCAGCCGTTGACAATATTTGTTTCCGTCACCCTTTCCCCGTGCAGCGCGATAAAACTAGCAACGAGTGCCAGCGTATAAATGTGGCTGGCTGGGCGCATGCAAAGCCGTCCACGCCACTTGCGGTCAGACAACGCCGCATAGGTGGACAATTCGGTTGGCTTTACCGTATTTGGGTTGTACACAATCACACGCACCCGCTGAGTCATGCCAAAAAAGCGATTCTGCGGGTCGCGTAGATTAGCGGGAATGTTCTCCCGCAGCACAGCGGAGTCTATGGGCTGAAGCAGGCCTTCCTCAGCGGCCAACCAGAGTCCACCCGCATCAATGGATAAGAACACG
>JALONX010000499.1 GCA_025454695.1 Chloroflexaceae bacterium | reverse complement strand
AGCAGTGCGCCTTCGGTTGGGTCGCCAAGAATCTGGGATTTGCCGTCGCTGTTGGTCTGGATGCTGGCGTCGTTACACAGGGCACCCCCCGCCAGCAACAGGCTGCTCGGTACCGAGCCAATCACGCGCGAGTCGAGCGAGCCAGCCGTACTGCCATGCATGTCAATGCGGTTGCCCGCCACGTCCAGCACCGTCACTGTCATCACATTCTGGGTCAGCGTGCCGGTTTTGTCAGAACAGATCGTCGTCACCGAACCGAGGGTTTCCACAGCGGGCAACTTGCGGATGAGCGCCTGGCGCTTCAGCATCTTCTGCGCCCCCAGGGCCAGGGTGAAGGTCACCACAGCGGGCAGCCCTTCGGGGATAACGGCCACCGCCACGCTGATAGCCGTTAGCAGCATGTCGCCAATAGCTTCGCCCGTGGCCAGGCCAATACCCATAATAATCAGGGCGACGATCACGCCGCCAACGGCCAGCTGCTTGCCCACTCGATCAAGCCGCTGCTGAAGTGGGGTCATGCTGTGGGCCACGCCCTGGATGAGGGCGGCAATTTTGCCCAGTTCGGTGCGCATGCCGGTTTCGACCACCACCGCCGTGCCGCGCCCGTAGGTGACGAGCGTGCCCATGTAGCCCATGTTGCGGCGGTCGCCTAGCGGCAGGTCATCCCGCTCGAAGGCGTGGGTTTCTTTTTCAATCGGCTCGGACTCACCAGTGAGCGCCGCTTCCTGAATGCGCAGGTTCACACTTTCGAGGATACGCACGTCGGCGGGCACCACATTGCCCGCTTCCAACACCAGCATATCGCCGGGCACCAGCTGGTTGGCAGGGATTTCTTGGAGGCTGCCGTTGCGCTGCACCCGCACATTGGGCACCGAGAGCTTTTTCAGTGCGGCGATAGCTTTTTCGGCCCGGTATTCCTGGAAGAAGCCAAGCAGCCCGAACAGCACCACAATCGCCAGAATGGCCCCTGCCTCCAAAAACTTGCCCAGAAAGAGCGAGAGGCCAGTGGCGGCGAGCAGGATCAGCACCATCACCGCGGTGAACTGTTCCCAGAGGATTTTCCACGGGCTTTTGCCGCCCTTCTCTTCCAGTTCGTTGGGGCCATACTGGCTCAAGCGACTGCTGACCTCGGCCTCGCTGAGGCCATGGCTACCGCTGCCAAGCCGGGCTAGCGCCTCCTCCGTGCTGTTGCGGTACCATGCGTTGCTGGGGCTAGGGTTGCCTGCCGGGGGCTTTGCGGTGGTAGACGGGGCGGTTGCGGTGAAGTTCGACTTGATGGCCATTGGGAGCATTCCTTTCACGCTATACCGTGGCCGCCACCCATGTGCGGACACAAAAAGCGGCAAAACCGCCACGGCGCTGAAACGTCGTGGTGGTCTTGCCAATCGTGAAAGTCACGTTACGAATGCCGAGTGCGGCTGCACCGAGGTGACGACATTCGCCCTACATGTATGCAGGAGGCTACTCCCCAACCGAAAAGCAGTATAGCACCCCGCGTAGGTGTTGTACAGGATAATTGTTTCACTCCAGACCAGGGATTTTCTCCCACCCGATTGGGGGAGAAGCTATGCTTGACAGCGCCTGGCCGCACTGCTACCCTGATAGCGGTAGGGGAGTAGCCTCCCGCTTTGGCGGAGGACACAGCCGTCACGACGGTGCGAACGCGCCCGGCTGTGGACGTGATGCATCCATCACAGGCGAGACCACCACGACACAGCGTTGCCGTGGGGTCTCGCCTTTCTGGTGTTCCACGGCCATCCAGATATAGGAGGCCCTAGATGAAAACCTTACCCCTTTTCCCACCATTGATGCAGTCCAAAATTGTAAGAAGGAAACGATGGCAGGGTTCATGGCGCAGGCGGAGCCGGGCTTTGTTGAAGTTGGGCATGATTATCTGTTTTGCCATGCTTGAAGTGGCCCGTAATCAACGGCGCATGTATGGAGGACGGCCATGACGAACCCACAGCTTCTTGCCCGAAACTCCGAAGACCTACAAGTATATACCCGCCTGGTGCGGCAGGAGTTCATTCCTGGTGCCACGGTTCGGGGCACACTGATGCTGGCGGCGGGCCAGCAACCGCAACTGATAACGGCCCTGAGTCTCTTTCTCATCACCTACTACCGGCACAACGGCAGCACTGCCCCGCATGTGCTGGCAAGCCAGACCCTGGTGCAGAACCTGGCCCTGGCGGCAGGTGAAACACGGGCCATCGCCTTTACCTTTAAGCTGCCCTACACTACACCCCTCAGCGTGGGTGAGCAGCTTATCTACCTGTGTACGGGTCTGGAGGCAGACAATCCGCTAGAGCCGATTGATGCCGATCTCCTGATTGTTGAGCCGCACCCGTTGATGCAAAAAACCTTCGACGCCCTGGAGAGTCTCGGCTTTCAGCGCCACGGCGTGGCCTATACCGCCAACCAGCGCGTGGAGTGGGCAGAGGGCTTTGAGCAAATCTTTACCTTTAAAGCAACCGGGCGCTATCAGGCTACCATTGATGAGCTAGAGGTGGTGTTCCGGCTCAGCGAAAAAGGTCTGGATGTCTGGCTGGAGGTGAGCAAACGCACCTGGAGCTACGCCCGCCTTCGGGCCTACCTGGATCTGGATGAACGTGGTGCCTATTTTCAGGTAAGCGACGACAACCTGGCGCGGCGAGACTGGAGCGGGTTCATAAGCCGGGTGATCCAGCGGCAAGCCGGTATTGCCTGACATGTCAGGCTACGTTGTAGTGGCATGTTAATCACGATGTGTGGGTGCCTGCCGTAATGCGGCCATCAGGCGGTGGAAGGGGAAACCGCTCGATGGCCGTATGTTTATTTCTTCCGCTTCGTTGAGCCGCGCCGGTAGTGAAATGAAGGAAGGCAATTTTCCCCTTGACGCCACTGTCCAAATGCTGATAAGCTATTTTAGGTGAGACTAAACATCTTTTGATGAAAAGATAAAAATGGGACGAAACAATGAAACAGATGAAAGATGTAGTAGCCCAACAGGTGGCAAAAATACCCCTGCTGCGGGAGCTTGGGCCGCTGGGCCTGAAGCTGCTGCTGGTGCAGGTTTTGATTGAAATTCCCTTTCTCATTCTAGAAGCCTCGCTGCTAGCGGGGGCACTGGCCGCCGGAGCCGCTGGCGCAAACCTCTGGTTGAGCGTGGCCCTGGTCATCGGATTGTACGCGCTGATTGAGGCTGGCCTGTGGCTGGTAGCCCGCATGCGGGGGCGACCATACCAGCTGTTGCATGCCGAACGGGCATTGCTGGCGTTGCTCTGGCAGCAGCTGCGGCAGCGGTTGCGCCCGGCCTGACCAGTAGGGGAATTCTCCCGCTGTCAATCGGGGTACGTTCCCGTAGACAAACCTTTGTTAACCCTGGTATACTTTTTGTAATGTTCGGGGAGTAGCCCCCCGCTCCGGCGGGGTGAGTAGCCGTCAGTACGGTGTGAACACACCCGGCTACTCAGGTGAGTCGCCCAACCACCGGCGAGACCAACACGGCATCCGCTGCTGTGGACGATCTCGTCGCCTCTTCTCCTCTTTCTCCACAGCCAACCACTGCTGACCGGCCCGTACTCAACCGTTATTGATGGATAGTACAAGGAGGTTCTCAATGGTTTCGGCTATGACCAGGCCAACCGTCGCCCGTGTTTTGCAGGGGGCCGCCCGTGCCGACACGATTCTGGAGTCCAGTGCGCTTACTCCCGGCACCCAGGCCCAGGGGAAAATCAACCTGTACGGCGGCACAGAAGCCGCCACAATTGACAACATTACCCTTTCGTTGCTCACCTACTACCGCCACGACGGCCTGATTGAACCTTGTGTTCTTGGGACGCATGCGGTTGCACAGAACATTATGCTGGAACCGGGCGCAACCAGCACCGTGTTGTTCTCGCTGCCTGTGCCCGCCTGCACCCCACTCAGCCTGGGCGATCAGCGGGTCTACCTGCGCACCGTACTGCATAGCACCAGCCGCATCCATCCTGGCGATATGGACTTGATCCACATCACGCCCCACCCCTTGATGAGCAGGGTCTTCGAGGGTCTGGAGCAGTTAGGCTTTCAGACCAGTACCATCAACTGTGTGGCCAGCCAGACATGGTGGTGGAGCCAGCCCTTTATGCAGGTCTTCACGTTGCTGCCGGGCGGTCGCTACCAGCGGTCGCTTCAGGCGCTGGAGCTGACCTTCGACCTGGGCGTCAACGGCATGGATGTCTGGCTCAAGCTGATGCGGAACGCCCCAACGTCGGCCCGCCGCACTCCCGCCCCGGTTGATGTGCATTGCCGGGTGAGCGAGGCTGACCTGAAGCGCCGCGACTGGGCCGGTTTCCTGGCCGACCTGATCGAGCGCCAGGGACAGGAGAAAAACATCACAAAAGGGACGGGGAAAATCCCTGCGGCAAACGGGAATTTCCTCAATTGTTAAAGCATTAACCAGATGCTACAATCGTAGCAGGTAGGGGAGTAGCCTCCCGCTTCGGCGGAGGACACAGCCGTCATTACGGTGCCTCAGCACCCGGCTGTGAACGTGATGCATCTATCACAGGCGAGACCACCACGACACAGCGTTGCCGTGGGGTCTCGCCTGTTTGATTCTCCACGGCCCATAAGCACAAAGGAGTCTGCTATGGGTTGGTCATTTCCTCTCGTCCGCGTCGCGGGCATTGACATCAAGCTCCACGTTACGTTTTTTCTCATTCTGCCGCTGGGGGCGTTGCTCTGGGGGCTGCCCTACGGGCCGCAGGGCGCACTCTTCGGCATGCTCATGATGATCCTGCTTTTTGCCTGTGTCACCCTGCACGAACTGGGGCACGCCCTGGCGGCCCGGCGCTTTGGCCTGCCGGTGAAGGAGATTCTGCTCTTGCCCCTGGGTGGCCTGGCCATGCTCAACCGTGCGCCCACAAAACCCATGCACGAGCTGGTGATTGCCATTGCTGGGCCACTGGTCAACGTTGCCATTGCGGGTGTGCTGATCCTCCTGGCCCTTGTGACGGGCCTCTTCAACGGCATTACGCCGGAAAATGCCTTGACTATCTTGAGCGTTCCCTCGCTGGCAAGTGCGGTGTTCTGGCTTATTCAGGCCAATGTGATACTCACGCTGTTTAACCTGATCCCGGCCTTTCCACTGGATGGTGGGCGTATTCTGCGGGCGCTGCTCTGGATGGCGACGGACGCGCGGCGCGCTACCCGGATTGCTGCAACCGCCGGGCAGGGCATTGCCCTGGCGATGGGCCTGTGGGGGTTGGTGAGCTTTAACCTGCTGCTGGTTGCCGTGGCCATCTTCATCTTCTTCGGCGCAC
>JALONX010000498.1 GCA_025454695.1 Chloroflexaceae bacterium | reverse complement strand
AGTCCATTCGGGTCGAGAAATCTGGTGTAGTCGGCGGGGAAGCGCCCGGCGCTGGCGGCGGTGGCGCTGTCCCGTGGGTCGGGCGGGCCAACCAGGGCGTTCAGCACCAGGGCGGCGTCGGCCACCGAACGGGCATGGGGGCCGATGGTGTCCTGGGTGGCCGAGATCGGGATCACCCCGGCCCGGCTGGTGAGGCCCACCGTGGGCTTGATGCCCACCACCCCACACAACGACGACGGGCAGACAATCGAACCGTCGGTTTCGGTGCCGAGGGCGGCGGCACAGAAGCTGGCCGCAACCGCTGCCCCTGAACCAGAGGAGGAACCGCAGGGGTTGCGGTCGAGTACGTAGGGATTTTTGGTTTGCCGCCCGCGCCCGCTCCAGCCGCTGGACGATTGGGTGGAGCGGAAATTGGCCCACTCGCTCAGGTTGGTTTTCCCCAGAATAATCGCCCCAGCTTCCCGCAGTTTGGCCGCAACCGTGGCATCCTGAGTCGGCTTTGTGCCCACCATAGCCACCGAGCCAGCCGTCGTCAGCATCTTGTCGTTGGTGTCAATATTATCTTTTATGAGGATAGGGATGCCATGCAGCGGCCCGCGCACGCGCCCGGCGGCTCGCTCTTTATCCAGCGCATCGGCAATCGCCAGGGCATCCGGGTTGACTTCTAGCACCGAGCGCACGGTTGGCCCGGCCTGGTCGAGGGCGCTGATGCGGGCGCTGTAGGCCTGCACCAGATCGCGGGCGCTGAGGCGGCGCGCCTGCATGGCAGCCTGAAGTTGGCTGATGCTGGCCTCGTACACGGCAGCGCCGATGCTGGCGCTTTGCACGGGGGGCGCTGCGGGGGCAGCACTGGCCTCTGCGGGCACCATGCCTGCCACAGCGGAAACGGCGGCGGCGAGCGCCCCGCTATGCAGGAAGGTACGGCGGCTAAACCTGGCCGAGTTCTCGGACATGGGGGAACCTCCTATGCAATTAACTTTTCCTTAAGGGCGACACAAATGTACCACAATCTCTAGTATTCGACAAGCGTTTACAGATGCAACGTTTTGGGCCTCTCAAGCGTCTTGTTTACAGGAATAGCGAAAGCAACTCTCACAAAGGCACAAAGGCACAAAGTGTTTCAAAAACATGTGCTTGAGCAAAACCTTTGTGAGCTTTACGGGCTTCCGAGACTTGTTTAGCTCTGTGTTCTCTGTGGCTCTGTGGCAAATGATTTCGGGAGACTGAACGTGCAGGCAACAACAGCAGGACGACGTTGGAACTGGCATTCTGGCATTCGCCCGCGCCACCTGGTGCAACCGCTGGTGCTGCTGGTGCTGCTGCTGATTATTGCAGTGTTATTGGGAGTGACCTATGTGGTAGAAACAACGCGGGGTTACCGTTTTACACAAGCGGCGGCGGTGCCCAACGAGCGGGTAGCCCTGGTGTTTGGGGCGGGCGTGCGAGCCAACGGCCAGCCCTCGCCCATGCTCGCCGACCGGCTGGATGCGGCGGTGGCGCTCTACAAACAGGGCCAGGTGCAGAAGCTGCTGATGAGCGGCGACAACAGCCGCCAGGATTATAACGAGGTGGAAGCGATGCGGCGTTACGCCGTGGCCCAGGGCGTGCCAGCCGAGGCCATTACGCTGGACTACGCCGGGTTCTCCACCTACGAGACATGTTATCGGGCACAGGCCATTTTTGGCGTGCAGCAAGCCGTGCTGGTGACACAGCGCTACCACCTTCCACGGGCCGTGTACACCTGCCGGGCGCTCGGGGTGGAGGCAGTTGGATTGGGCACCAGCGACTGGGATCGCTTCAACCGCGTGCTGATGATGCGCTACGGCCTGCGCGAAAGCCTGGCAATCCTCAACGCCCTGTGGGAAGTCCATGTGAGTCGGCCTCTGCCCACCTTCCTTGGCCCCTTTGAGGGGTTGGGCTAGCTGATTTCACCGCGAAGGACGCGAAGGGAACACACAAGCGAGACCTCCTTTGCCTCCTCGACACAGTGTGCCCCTAAAAGGCAAACCTTCTTCATGCATTGCTCTGCGCTCTCCGCGTGCGCGGCGGTGAAATGAAAGCCTCTGTGCCCTCGGTGACTCTGTGGCAAAAAAGCTTAAACCTGTGGTACACTTTGCTATCAGCTTCACAATCTGCATGAGGTGTACCTATGAACGGCGTTTCTGCCCAGGCTAGCGCGGCGCGCCGGGTGATGCCGGTATTGTTTATTGGCGTGTTTATGGCGGCGCTGGATGTGGCGATTGTGGCCCCGGCCCTGCCACTGCTCCGTAATGTCTTCGAGATCAGCAATAGCCAGGCCGCCCTGTTTATGCTGGTCTACTCCCTCTGTTCCCTCATCAGCACCGCGCCCATGGCCAGCTTGAGCGACCGGGTGGGGCGGCGGCCCGTCTACCTCTGGTGCATTGTGGGCTTTGCCTTTGGCTCGCTGCTGGTGGCCCTGTCACCCAATTTTGGGGTGGCTTTGCTGGGACGGGCCATCCAGGGCCTCAGCGCGGGCGGCGTCACTCCCGCTGCCAGCGCCGTGGTTGGCGATGTGTTTCCAGCGAGCCAGCGCGGCAGGGCGTTGGGCCTCATTGGTGCCACGTTTGGCATAGCTTTTCTCATCGGCCCGGTGCTGGCCTCGCTGCTGCTGCTGGTGCTGAGCTGGCACTGGCTCTTTCTGATCAATCTGCCCGTGGCGGCCCTGATTCTGGTGCTGGGCCTGCGGGCGCTGCCTGCCACGCACAAGGCTGGCGACCTGCCCCCGTTTGACCTGGCCGGGACGCTGGTGGGCTTTGTGCTGCTGGCCGCCCTGGTGCTGAGCATCAACCGGACGCTGGATGGCCTGCTTGGCCTGACGTTGTGGCCGTGGCTGCTGGCCCTGGCCCTGGTCTGCCTGCCGCTGCTGCTCTGGGTTGAGCGCCGAGCGGCCCAACCGCTGGTGCCGCTCGCCATTTTCGGGCCGCGCCAGATCAATCTGACCTACCTGCTCTCGCTAGGGGCGGGCTTTGGCATGGGCAGCGTGGCTTTTGTGAGCGTGCTGGCGGTGGTGGCCTACGCCGTGCCCGAGCAGCAGGCGGGCTTTCTGCTGATTCCGCTGGTGCTGGCCTCAACCCTTGGCTCAATGCTGTCGGGCCGCTGGCTCAACAACGCCGGTTCACGCATGGTGCTGCTGGTGGGCTTCGTGTGCATGCTGGCGGGCGGTGCGTTGCTGGGCCTGTCTGGCATGGGTATGGCCATGTTTTTCCTGGCTTCTAGCCTGCTGGGGGCCGGGGTGGGCATTGCGGTTGGCGGGGCGCTCCGTTTCATTGTGCTGAACGAAAGCGCCGCCAGCTTGCGTAGCACCGCACAGGGCCTGATCAACATCGGCACCAGCATTGGCAACCTGGTGGCCGTGGCCACCCTCGGCGCAATCGCCGACAGCCAGGGTGGCGGGCTGGCCGGGTTCGCCAGCGCCTACCTTACCGTGGCGGCAGTTTCCGCACTGATGCTGGTGGTTGCCTGGGGCCTCAAAAGCCGCCAGGCCGAGCGGCAGCACATGCAGGCCGAAGCGGCGGAACGTGCCGACACCATCCGCCCGTCGGTTCAAACCAGTGAGGCAACCGCACGATGAAAGGACGACACACGGTACAACGACAGCTGCTGCTGGCCCTAGTGCTGCTCTGTGCCGGGCTGCTAGCGGCCTGCAATCGGCAAGATGCCCAGCCTCAGGGCAGCGGCAGCGGCACCAACCTCACCATTGGCGTGCCAGGCATGCGCCTGCTCTTCGACCGCGACACGCTCAGCGTGCCTGCCAATGCGCAGATTAGCCTGACCTTCAACAACAGCAATGCGGGCTTGCAGCACAACTGGGTGCTGGTGCGCGGCGGCGACAGCGTGGCCGCAGCCGTGAACGATGGAGGCCAGACCCAGCCCGACTTCCTGCCCAGCGACCGCTCGCAGATCATCGCCGCTACCCGCGTGCTGAACAGCGGCGAAAGCGAGACAATCTCGTTTACCGCGCCAGGGCCAGGCAGCTACAGCTTTATCTGCACCGTGCCGGGGCACTTCATTGGCGGCATGAAGGGCGTGCTGCGGGTGGAGTAGGTGTTTCACCGCGGAGGGCGCGGAGAGAGCGGAGCAATGATACGACCTAAGATAGGTTGTATCGTTACGGTGTCGGAGGAGGAAGTAGGGCAAGCTCCGTGTCAATCAATACACGCATCACGAGTACTTTTTGTTCAAATAGTCTGCGTATTGCTCGTGAAGTTCGGCATCGCTTGCTGCTGAGCTATCACCCTTCAATACACCAAAGAGACGCTTACAGCAGCTTCTCGTGCTGGCCGCTGGTCTAGCACAGGTTCCAGTAACGTCTCTTGAAGCGAGCGACTCAGGGCCTCAAGTAACACCAGTTGATCACGTTGGCTGAGCCGTGGAATCTGCACCAGCATCTCTTGCAATGTCATGGGTCACCTCAGCCAAGTTTGTATTGTTATGCTACGATAGCATTATACACCTACATGGCTTTGTTCAACCCCGAGGACGCCAAGCACGCCAAGAATTTCTGAAAACCCTCAGTGCCCTCGCCGGTGAGTAGCTTGAGTCTTAACGAGTGCTAAGGAAATTTTGGCCCTGACGCGGTATAATAAGCAGACTAGAGACTAGAGATTTGCGCTTGGAGATTGTTGCTGCGCGTTGCATCGAAGACAATCCTCAATCGCCAATGATGTTGGAGATTCAGATAATGCGGACTCATCCTGGTTCAGAAGCGATGCTTGATCCAGCGGTAGCCGAAAGTGAGCCGTTTAGCGAGCGGCTGCTGCGGTTGGTACACAGCGCAAGTGGCTACGTTGCCCTATTGGCAGCCTGGATTGCCACCACGGGCAGTCTCTTTCTCAGCGAGGTGTTGGGCTGGGTGCCGTGCGTGCTGTGCTGGTACCAGCGCATTCTTATGTATCCGCTGGCACTTATTCTGGGCGTAGGGCTGCTGCGCCGCGATAAAAACATGCACGTCTACGTGCTGCCGCTTTCCATCCTCGGTGCATGTACCTCGCTCTACCACTACCTGCTGATTAAAACGGACTGGTTTCCGCCGCCGCCATGCGCTGCTGGGGTGCCATGCACGGTGGATTATATTGATTGGTTTGGCTTCATCAACATCCCCTTTATGGCGCTTACAGCCTTTCTGATTATCACTGTGATGATGCTGATTTCCACCATTCAGTATGAAGAGGTGGATGACAACGCCACGCCCGTGGGAATTGCGCAGCCTGCCCAGCGGCGTAGCCTTGCTAGCATGCCCCTCATCCCCGTGGTGGTGATTGTGGTAGGTGTGGTGAGTTCATTTGTGGCGCTGGCGCAGTTTG
>JALONX010000497.1 GCA_025454695.1 Chloroflexaceae bacterium | reverse complement strand
CTTTACGACTCCCGCAAACTTTCCCGCACTGCGGTGATTAGCTCAAAAAAGCGCGGCGACTCACGGGTCTCGAAGACGCGGGGGCGAGGCAGGTCAATCGGGATAACCTTTTCGATCCGGCCAGGCCGGGGCGACATCACCACCACCCGGTCAGAAAGAAAGACCGCTTCAGGGATGCTATGGGTCACAAAAATCACCGTAGTCTGGCTATCGGCACTGCTCCAGATGTTCAGCAGTTCGCTCTGCATGCGCTCGCGGGTGATCTCGTCGAGCGCCCCAAACGGCTCGTCCATCAACAAAATGCTGGGCTTAAACGAGAGCGCCCGGGCGATAGAAACACGCTGCTGCATGCCCCCGGAAAGTTGCCAGGGGTAAGCGCTGCTGAACTCGCCCAGGCCCACCAGCGAGAGCATGGCCTGCGCCCGTTCGCCCCTCTGGTTCGTCGGGTAGTTCATCACCTCCAGGGGCAGTTCCACGTTTTTGCGCACCGTGCGCCAGTCATACAGCACCGGGGCCTGAAACACAATGCCATAATCCCGGTCGAGTCGGGCCTTGCGGGGCGTTTTGCCATTCACCTGCACCGTGCCGCTGCTGGGTTGCTCCAGGTCGCCAATCAGCCGCATCAGCGTGCTTTTGCCGCAGCCACTCGGCCCAATCAGCGAGATAAACTCGCCCGGCCCAATCGTCAGACTCACATCGGCCAGCGCCGTCACTGGCCCGCCGCCACTGGCGTAAATTTTGGTTACATGATCGAAAGCAATGATAGGTGTAAACATGTGAGATGAGATTGGAGATTGGAGATTCTGTTGGTTCAATCTCTAATCTCCAATCGCTACTTACCGGGCATTACGCACAATCAACTTCTCCGCTAGCACCACCAGGCCGTAGAAGGCCAGCCCCACCAGCCCGGCCACCAGAATGGCGGCGTAGAGGGCGGGCGGGCGCGAGTTGTAGAACTGGGCCGCGTTCAAAATCACCAGGCCAATGCCGCGCTGGGCCGCCGCTGGCAGTTCGGCCACAATCGCGCCGATGACGCTGGCTGTGGCAGCCACTTTGAGCGAGGTGAACAGGTAGGGCAGCGAGCTGGGCAGCCGCAGCTTAAAAAACACCTGCAGCGGCGAAGCGGCGTAGGAGCGCATCAGGTCGAGCGCGGCGGGCGGGGTGGCCCGCAGGCCCCGCAGCATGCCAATCGTCACCGGGAAAAAGGTCAGGTAGGCGGCAACCACGGCCTTGGCGGCCCACTCTGGCGCATTGACCTGGCCCAGGCCGATGACCACCATGGGTGCAATCGCCAGAATAGGCACCGTCTGCGAGCCGATAACAAAGGGCAGGCAGCCCCGTTCCAGCGTGCCGACCCACGTAAACAGCAGGGCAAGCGCGAAGCCCAGCACGCCGCCAATGATAAAACCGCTCAAGGCGACCTGAAAGGTGGCCCAGGCGTTGATCAGCATCTGGGTGAGCAGCAGCGGCCCCGTGCCACCCTGGGTGCGGGTGAAAAACACGGCCACCACATCGGCCACATGGGGCAGGCGCTGGTCGCTGATACCAAAGAGGAATTTCACCGCTTCCCAGAGCAGCAGCAGCCCCGCCACTACGCCCAGCACTGGCAGGGCGCGGCCCAGGTTCAGGGGCAGTTTCACCCGTCGCCGTGCGGAAGGTGCCGTCGGGCGGGTAGGGGCAGAGATTGCCGCATCGTCGTGCATGGCTGCGACCTCACGCAAAGCTACCAGAAGCGCGGTTGTGTTCGCGTTGCCTGCCACTCGTTGCAGGCGGTGGGATGACCGTCGTGGTCGCTGGCCCGACGTGGGCCGAACACCAGAAGTTGGGATACCGTGACTTTTAGTGGTGAAGATTTGTTATGAGGATAGCGTGAAGGGCGAAAATTGTCAACTCAATTTTTAATAAAAGCACCATGTGGGCTAATGGTTGCTGTTGCCTGCGTGGTGGGCACGTAACACATAGCTGGCGCAGAGGGAAAACCGCGCCAGCTATGTGCGTTACGGCGTAGCAAGCCAGACCTACGCTGCCAGGCGCTGGCTGGCCTCGATGTATTCCAGCGACTGGTGACGGAAGTAGGTGTTGTAGAGGTCGGCGTAGTGGCCGCCCCGAGCCAGTAGTGTTTCGTGGTTGCCCTCCTCGATGATCTCGCCCTGCCGCAGCACAATGATGCGGTCGGCGTGGCGCACTGTGGAAAGGCGGTGGGCGATGACGATAGCCGTGCGCCCACGCAACGCCACATCGAGTCCTTCCTGAATCATCGCCTCGGTCAGCGGGTCAATGCTGGCAGTGGCCTCGTCGAGAATAAAGATCGAGGGATTTTGCAGCAGCACCCGCGCCAGGGCCACTAGCTGCCGCTGGCCCATGCTCAGGCTGCTGCCCCGCTCGCCCACCTCGCTGGCCAGGCCGTTGGGCAGGCTCTCAATCCAGTCGCCGTTGCCAATCATGCGGGCCACCCGCAGCACCTCGGCGTCGCTGGCCTCGGGCCGCCCGTAACGAATATTCTCCAGCACGGTGCCATCAAACAGAAAAGGCGACTGAGTGACAATGCCCAGGTGCGAACGGTAGTCGCTCAAATCGAGACTGCGAATATCCACACCGTCAATCAGCAGTGCGCCGCCCTGAAACTCGTAGAAGCGGGCCACGAGCTTGGCGATGCTGCTTTTGCCCGAGCCAGTGTGCCCCACCAGCGCCAGCGTTTCGCCGGGGCGGATGTGGAGATCGAAGTTGCGAAGCACCCACGGGGCTGCTTGACCGGAGACCGAAGACCGGAGACCGGCACTCACCATCTGAACATTATCCCCGGTGCCTGATTCTTGGTTCTCGCTTCTGTCTAACTCCGGTCTTCGGTCTCCCGTCTCTGGTCGTTCGCCGTAGCTAAAGTCCAGGTTTTTAAACCGAATATCGCCCTGCACCTCCGGCAGGATCTGGTTGTCGTGCTGCACCACCCGTGGTTCGGCGTCAATCAGGGCGAAGACCCGTTCACCGGCGGCCAGGCCCAGCTGAAACTGGCTCCAGAACGAGGCAATGCTGGTGAGCGGGAACCAGAAGAGCTGTAAGCCTTGAATAAACAGAAACCAGCTTCCCGCCGTCAGCACGCCGCTGCGCACATCCAGCCCGCCAAAATAGACTAGCGCCGCCGTGCCTACGCCCGCCAGGGTGTTGAGAATGGGGAAAATGGTGCTAAACACGTAGCGCGTTCGCAGGTTCACCTGGCGCGATTGCTTATTCACATCCAGAAACTCGGCGTAGATCGTCGGCTCCTGGCGAAAGGTTTTGGCCACGCCAATGCCGCTCACCGTTTCCTGAATGTGCGAACTGACAACCGCATTCATGCGGCGGGCTGCCGTGAGCGTGCGCCGGGCGATGACCCGGAAGGCCAGGGCCACGCCGACGATCACCGGCGAGAGCATCAAGAGTATCAGCGTCAGCTTCACGCTCACTGTGAAGAGATAGATGATGAGAAAGACCACCAGCAGTAGTTTGCTCATCAAGTCCAGCGTGAGCGTAATCACCTGTGAGAATGCTTGCGTGTCGGAGTTGACCCGACTGACAATCTTGCCAGTGGCAAACTGGTCGTAGAACGAAAGGTCGCGGCGCACCACGGCGTCAAAGGCATCTTCGCGCATTTTTAGCACCACGTCGCCAATGGCTCTGGCCGAGAACTGCTGCCGCACCAGGTTAAACACCCAGGAGGTGCATGCCAGCAACGCCAGCACCACCGCCGCTAGCACAATGGTGGTGGTAGCAGTGTCCACCCGCAGCTGGTCGAGGCTGCGGGCGATGACAATGGGGATGGCTGTATCGAGCACGGCGGTGGCAAAAATGGCCCCGGCGGCCAGCAGCATGCGGCGGCCCTGCGGGCGAAAGTAGCCTGCAATCCGGCGCACCAGCTGCCCATCGCTATAGGTTCGGTCATAGGCCTCGGAGTCCAGGCCATCCATCAAGAAACCCATACATCCTCCACATGTAGCTCTCGCAAAGCCGCAAAGCTCGCCAGGCCAGAACACCAAATGCTGTATTGCACTCCGAAGACTTCGTATAAAGCTTATGAAACCATTTCTGGACTCTGTGCCCTCTGTGTCTCTGTGGCAAATTCCAGCGGCGGCAGGTCTACTTCGTAGCGGGCGAAGATGCGCCGGTAGTGGCTTGACGTGTGCAGCAGTTCGTCGTGGGAGCCGCATGCCACCAGTCGGCCCCGATCCAGCACCAGAATCAGGTCGGCCCAACGGATCTGTGACAGGCGGTTGGTGATCAGCAGCGTGGTGCGGCCTTGCTGGGCATGGCGAATGGCCCGCTGGATTTGATCCTCGGTGGCGCTGTCAATCGCGCTGGTCGAGTCGTCCAGAATCAGAATGCGCGGATCGCTGAGAAAGGCCCGGGCCAGGGCAATGCGCTGGCGCTGCCCGCCGCTCAAGGTCATGCCGCGCTCGCCCACCACCGTGTCGTAGCCGTCGGGGAAGCTGCTGATGAAGTCGTGGGCCTGGGCCGCCCGCGCCGCCGTTTCAATCTGTTCGCGGCTTGCGCCCGGCGCACCAAAGGCGATGTTCTCGGCCACCGAGCGGGAGAACAGAAAAATGTCCTGCTCGATCTTGCCGATCTGCGAACGGAGCGTGTCCAGGTTCCATGCACGCACGTCCACGCCGTCAATCAGCACGCGGCCCACCGTGGCATCATAGGTGCGGTTGACCAGCTGGGTGAGGGCACTTTTGCCGCTGCCGGTTTGCCCCACAATCGCCACCGTCTGGCCGGGCGCGATGCGGAAGCAGATGTTGCTAAGCACGGCGGATGCGGGCCGGGCGGCGGCCTCGGCCTTCTCGTAGTCAAAACCTACCCCATCAAACACAATTTCACCGGCAATCGTGGCGTTGTGGCCAGTGCTATTGTCTTCCATGCCAGTTTCGGCTTTGATGATGTTGAGAATGCGCTCGGCCCCGGCCCGCCCGGCCTGCACGGTTGAAAAGGCGTAGATTGAGATAAAGACCGGGAAGCGCAGAATGTTCACCAGGCTCATCACACCGATAATTTCGCCAATGCCGATGCTACCCATGCGGTAGAGCCAGAGACAGTGCAGAAAGGTGCCACCAAGGGCCAGGCCATAGACCAGCAGCGGCAAAAAACGGGCTTCAATATAGCCCTGCCGCACATAGAAGTCGCGGAAGAGGCGGGCGTTGCGACGATATTTTTCCCGTTCGTAGCGCTCGGTGCTGCTGGCCTTCACCACCTCAATGCCGGAAAGGGTCTCTTCCAGCCCGGCGTTGAGCTTGCCAAACTGCTCTCGCTGGCTATCCATCACCGGCGTGAGCCGCCGCAGGTAGCCCCGCGCAATCAGGATAA
>JALONX010000496.1 GCA_025454695.1 Chloroflexaceae bacterium | reverse complement strand
CCAACACTGGCACCACTAAAGAGTTTTGCCAACTCATCCCGTCGCTTCGGATCAATTGGGCCGTGGGATGTGACCGCCTCAACCAGCACGAGCCACTGTTTTTGAGCATGGAAAATAATGACATCGGGCATTTTGCCGTGGGCCTCAACCGTCACCCCTAAATCCTCCAACCGTGCTTTGTCAAAGTAGCCAAACTTCTCGTCCGTATCACCGATGTAAAGCACTTCGCCGCCAGGGGTAAACTTGGCCGCAAACTCCTCCAGAACAAGTTTGATCAGGACATTTTGGCTACCGGGCGAAAGCGACAACGTCTGCCCATTCGGTAGCGTCACCGGAATGCGCTGCATTGCTCGTTCACGGGCATAGCGCTGTTTCAGCGTTTCAACATTGGCCAGGTAGACGCGCAACTGCCGTTCCCAGGCCTCAGTTCCATAGCTCCGTAGCAACGCCAGGGCCGCAGAGTCAATTTGATAGACAGCTTTGGGGCTATTGGTTGGGCGAGCCGGAGCGTCAGGATTGGCAACAATCAATCCTGCCTCCAAAAACTGATGCACAGTTTGACGGCGCACCGTTTCACGGGTATTCGGTTTGTAGGTCTTGCCATACTGCTGAGCAAAAAATTCCATCATCGGCGTGATACCACAGAGCGGATCATGAGCATCAGCCCATGTACTGTTTGGTGTCACGCCTGCCAGTGCTAACAGTGTAAGCGCCGAACGTTCATTTAGCTGCGGGCGAGGGAAGCCCAGTGCGCGCAAAATGTCCAGAGCTTCAACGATCCGTTGCTGGGATTGCGCTTGTTCAGGGTTCACCTCATCACTCATACCAAAAATCTCCCTGGCCACATGTGCATCAAGTTCATCCTGTGAAGCTGCGTACAGACCAACCCGTTGACCTAACGTGATTAACTGCTGCCGCGTGGGATAACGCATAGCACGCAAGTCAGTGGCATTGACCTGGGTATGCCCGCTAAACTGACGGAAATAGGTGTCAACCAGCGTTGAGTTGAGAAAGGCCGCCAGACCACATGCCAGCATTGCATCAAGCCCCTGCCCGTTGACGTGAAAATAGTTCAGGTGATTTTCAAACCCTACCAGCGCTGAATGCGTCGCTTCTGGCGTATGTACCACTGCCGCCACCCGGCGATGCTCTTCCTTGGCCGAAAAACGCTTTACCAACACATAGTGACCATTCGCTACAAATAAATCTCTGGTGGCAGCGCACACCACCAGCGCATTAGGCTTCTTCGCATTGGCCTTCGGCCACACCACCCGCCCGCTCGTTACATGCAGCGGGTAGATCAACGGGGCTGTGTCCGGCTCAGGCTGCTGCCGCAAATGGGTAGCGGCCCGAAAATCTACCACCCGCCCGGTAGAGACTGTAATCCCCAAATCAGCTAGCGACGTAGCCAACGACGCCATCTGGTGCTGCGACTGCTGCCCAGCTTGATCACTAATCAAATGGATAAAGCACTGCGGGTCGTGGGGCAACACCAGTTGATCATAGTTCACCTGATGTAAGGTAATAAATTCATCATCAGCGCTGAAGCTGGTGGTAACAATAACGTCCTTCTGAAGTTGCGGTTGCCTGGCGGCTGACAGAATAATGTTCTCCTGAAGCACATCATCTTCTTGAAAGGCCTGCTCGCGCGACTCAAACACATGAAAGCGTCGCAATTCCATCGTGTTGAGCAGCTGTTCGCGGAAGGGCCGAAAATAGCTGCCGTTGCAAAAACTGCGTGGCGTAATGGCGACTAACTCGCCAGCAGGTGCCAGCAATCGCATGGTTAAGGCAAGAAAAGCAGTATAGAGATTTGAAGTTTCTATGCCAACCTTGCTCAAAAGTTGGCGATGCCGTGAGTCAGTGCGAATCTTTCGGTAGGGCGGGTTGAGAATGGCACAGGTATAAGCAGGAAGCTGCTCGGCGAACAAGGGATTGGCCAGGTAATCAACACTGTGCTGGATAAAATCTTCCTTGATAAGCTCGAACGAGCATGCAATATTTCGCGTAAGACAATACTGCTGGCATAAAATCAAGGTTTCATGCAAATATTCCTGCAGCAGCGGGTCAATTTCGTAGGCCGTGATCTGGATTGAGCGTGGCGGCGACGCACGGTTGCAGAGCTGTTCTACCGCAGCACAAAGCAGCGAACCAACACCGGCTCCGGCATCAAGCAGCACCACCTCATCGCCCGCGCACACGAGCATGGAGGCCATAAGCCGAGCGACCGCAGGCGGTGTGAGAAACTGCCCCAGTTCGCTGCGCCGATCATCGGTCAAGCGACGGCTTGCGTCCAGGCGTAGAAATTCGACCTGATCAAGCAGACGATGGGTAATTTGGCTCTGCTGTACCATAAAAACATTCAATCCGAAATCGTGTAAAAAATAGTGTATCACAGATTGGCAGATTAGACAATAGCCTCAGCTTCGCCACCCACGATACACCTGTATAGTACCGCAACTTGCAACTGCCGATGGCGGAAGCAGCGCTGGAGAACAATGGTCTTTGTCGCGCTCAACCCAAACGCAAGAGCCAGAAAGAGCATCGAGTTCAGTTCGCATGTGTGAACTGAACTCGATGCAAGGGACGAAACAGCGCTGCTACGACTCAAGTGGCACAAACCAGCGCAGCTGCACCGCCGCCACGCCCAGGCCGGGCGCAACCACCGTTTGCGCGTCACCGGGCAGCAGGTCGAGCATGTTGTCGCTCCAGGCAATGTCGCTTTCGGCGCTGAGCCACACGCCTTTGGCCGGGCGATTGACGCTCAGCTGTAGCGTTTCGGCATCGAGCTGCTCTACCCGCAGCTCGGGGTTGTGCAGCCGCAGGTCTTTCAGCGGTTCGGGCCAGGCCGCCGCCCGCGCCACCACCGCGCCCGCAACCAACAGCCGCGCCGCCAGCAGCTGCTCGTCGTTCAACTCCACCGGCCAGTCGCCCAGTTCTGTTGTGGCATTGGCGGCCAGCGTGAGTCGCCGCTGTTCACATGCTAATTTGTCCCCGGCCAGTGTCACTAGCCGTAGCTCCAGTTCCACCTCGCCTGCGGCGAGCGTACCGTTGACCAGCCACATGGCCACCCGGCCCGCCCGTCGTTCAAGCCCCACCGTCAGCGGGGCCAGTGCCCGCCGCACCGCAAACAGGGCCGCCTTGGGCCGCTGGTGGTAGTCCACAAGCGCCCAGCTGGTGGTGGGCCAGCAGTCGTTAATCTGCCAGACCAGCGCCCCAGCCGTGGCCCGCGCCCCCGCCACGCCCCAGCGCCGCCGCCAGCCGCTGTAGGCGGCCCGCATTGCCTCGGCCTGCACCAGCTGGCTGGCGTAGATGTAGTCGTCCAGGTTGTCGGGAACACCGACGTTGGCGGCCATGTAGTGGTTCAGGCGCATGTCGCCTTCGCCCGCCTTGTGGTGGCTTTGCAGCACCGGGCTGCCCAGCACCTGCTGCTCGGGCGGGGCAAAGCTGGCGATGGTAGCACGGCTCGGCAACGCGCCCATGCCAAACTCGCTCACAAAGCGGCTGGCGAAGGTCGGGTAGTCCTGGTACGGGGCCATGTCCACATGCCAGACCTCCCAGACGTGGCGGTCGCCCACGGTGGCGGCGTTGGCATCCGGCCCACCAAACGGGCTGCCAGGCCAGTAGGGCGTGCGGCCATCAAGCGTGGCGACCACGTTGGGCAGCAGCCGCTCGTAGATCACACGGGCGGGAAATTGCGACACCATGCTGGGATCGCTGTTTTCGTCATACAAGCCCAGCCCATAGGCCAGCTGGTAGTCTTCGTTGTTGCCGCACCACAGCGCCAGGCAGGGGTGATGGCGCAGGCGGCGCACCTGAGCCTCGGCTTCGGCCCGCACGCTGGTTTGAAACCAGTCGTGGGCGGGGTAGCGCCCGCAGCCAAACATAAAATCCTGCCAGACCAGCAAACCTAGCTCGTCGCACAGCTCATAAAACACATCCGCCTCGTAGATGCCGCCGCCCCAGACCCGCACCATGTGCATGTTCGCATCCACCGCCGCTGTGAGCAGCCCTCGGTAGCGTTCGCCGCTTACACGGGTCGTGAACGAGTCAGCGGGAATCCAGTTGGCCCCGCCGCAGAAGATAGGCGTGTTGTTGACCTCGAAATAAAACGAGGTACCCGCCTCGCCCGCCACCGGCTCCTGCACCAGCCGTAGACGGCGCAGGCCAAGGAGCAGCGATTGACGATTGACGTTGCCCGTAAGGGCGGCGCGAAGCGCTTTTGACGATTGACGATTGGAACTGCGTACTACACCTGATTCCTGGTTCCCTTCGACTTCGCGGTTCGTGAGCTTGACGAACGGCAGGGCAGGCCTGGTTCTCGGTTCCTGGTTCTCGGTTCCCAGGTCAATCTGCAGTCTGCAATCTGCAATCTGCAATTGCGCTTCGAGCCGATACAGCGACTGCTCGCCGTAGCCGTGGGGCCACCAGAGTTGGGGCATGGTGATGCTGAAGCTGTGGTGCAGCGTGTCGCTTTCGGCGGGCAGCGTAGCTTCATCCAGCAACGCACCGTCGGGGCTGTAGAGCGCCAGGTGCAGAGCCAGCCCGGCGACGGGGCCGGGCCGCTCGATCTGCACCGCCACGGACAGCGTGGCCCGGCTCAGGTCTTCGGCCACATGAACAGGCGCATGAAGATCGGCGATGCGGGCGTTGTAGGCTTCGAGGCGCACCGGCTGCCACGGCCCCGCAGTAATCAGGCACGGCCCCCAGTCCCAGCCGTAGTGATACTGGGCCTTACGCACGTAGACCCGGCTGGGGTCGGTGTTCCATGCAGTGAGTTTGCCATACTGGCGCTCGCGCTGCTTGCCCCGCCGCAGGGCAGACTCAAAGCGGATCAGCAGTTCGTTCACGCCGTCGGCAAGTAGCCCCTCCACCCGCGCCCGCCGGGGCACAAACATGTTGTCGTTCGACAGCAGCGGCACACCGTTCAGCCAGACGGTGGCGAAGGTGTCCAGCCCATCGCAGCAGAGGTCAATCGCGCTGTAGTCGCGCATGCCCGGCGGCAGGCTGAAGCGGCAGCGGTAGAGCCAGTCGCTTTCGCCGACCCACTGCACGGCGCTTTCATTCAGCCCCACAAAGGGGTCGGGAATCTGCCCGGCGGCAAGCAGCGCCTCGTGGACGGTGCCCGGCACCGGGGCAGGTAGCCAGTCTGCGGCGTTGGCAATATCGGCATCCAGCGGGTGGGCCTCGGCGTGGGGGCGCACCTGCCAGCCAGTGGAAAGGATGAGTTGTTGCATGTTTTTTCCCAAAGTAACTCGCACAACGGCACAAAGGCACAGAAACAGTAATGCGTGAAACGTGAAACGTAATGCGTAATTCTCAAGGAAATACGGGCT
>JALONX010000024.1 GCA_025454695.1 Chloroflexaceae bacterium | reverse complement strand
CGCACCGCTCCAGGACGCACGTGTGACCATTATGCGGCGCATGCCGGGGATGGAGCATCCCGAAGACAAGGATATGCTGATCGCCGAAGCGACTGGCCCTGGACAGTACACGACCCACACGGCATTTGCGATGGGCGGCAAGTGGAACGTGATTGTCACAGTCGCCAGCGAACAAACAGATGCGCAGCCGCTGACCTTTTCGCTTGAGGTTGAACAACCATAAGCGAGGTTGGATGTCAGACGTGCGATAGCTTCATTCCGTGCTACACGCACCAACTTCTGACTCTTGCCTCCTGCATGGTTCGGTAGAAGGAGTTGTACGGTGGTCTTAAAACTGTTATGCAAAGGTGATTTAACCCGCAATGCACGCATTGTCGCCGCTGCCGCCGGGGTCGCGCTGCTGCTTGCAGTTGCGCTGCCGCTCTGGCAGATGACGATGATCTCAAATCAGTACCCCGAAGGGCTGCGAGTGTGGATTTATACCTATAAACTGAGCGGCGATCTGCAAGAAATCAATACGCTCAACCACTACATCGGCATGCATCCGTTGGAGGAGGCGTATTTCCCTGAATTGCGTATTCTGCCATTCAGCTTCGTGCTTGGTGGGTTGCTCTGCCTGCTGGCGGCGGCTCTGAAGCATCGCTGGATCACCACACTGGTGCTGGTGGGCGGCGGTCTCGCGGGGTTGGCCACGATGAGTGTGCTGATCTACCGGCTCTACACGTTTGGACATAATCTGGATCCCAGGGCAGCTATTGATATCGCACCGTTTATGCCGCCGCCGATAGGGATCAATCAACTGGCCAACTTTCGTGTGACGACGTTTTTTCATCTTGGCTCAATCCTGTTCATTCTGGCGCTGGTCGGGCTATTGGCGGCGCTGTGGGTCAGCAGGCCGTCAATCGCCGATAGGCACCGGCCAGACAAGACCGTGACCATGCATACGCTGAGTATCTGATGGTGACGCACGGCATGGTGATGCCACAATGGTTACAGAACGCAAAGAGAGCAGGGAAATCAGTGGCGTTTTGGACGTTGTAGCGCGTGTAACGGGTAGGACTATTCGCCGACGAGAAGGTTTCGCATGAACACACGGCGCATGATAATCAGCTTCCTCGCGCTGCTGCTGGCGCTCGTCCCAGTGCAGGCAGGTGCCAAGGTTCCCGTGCTGCGGGTCGGCGTCGGCGGCGACTACGCCACATTGGCAGAGGCGCTGGCGGTGGCAACGCCCGGCGCAACCCTTGAACTGCTGCCCGGCGTGCAGATCGGCCAATGGACGATCACCACACCGCTGTCGTTGCGTGGGCAGCCCGGCGCAATTCTTGACGGCGACGGCAAAGGCACCTTGCTGACCATCACAGCTGATGGCGTCACGCTTGAAGGGCTGACGATTCGTAACAGCGGACGCAGCCTGCTTGGTGATGATGCCGCCCTGCTTGTGCTCGCCGACGACACGCATATCGAGCGAAACCGGCTGGAGGATGTGCATCATGCGGTGTATGTCAAAGAGGGCGCGACGCGGACAATCGTTCGCCACAATGTCATTCGCGGGCGTGCGGAACTGATTCAAGAAGACCGTGGCAACGGCATTCATCTGTGGGATGCGCCCGATGCGCTGGTTGAACACAACGACGTTGTGGGCGTGCGCGACGGCATCTACGTCGGTTTCGCGCCGCGCAGCGCCTTTCGCGACAACACCTTTCGCAGGTCGCGCTACGGCATTCACTTCATGTACGCCGACGACAACATCTTCGAGCGTAATTTCTTTGAGGAGAGCGAGGCCGGTGCGGCGCTGATGTACTCGAAGCGCATTACGATGAGGCAAAATGTGTTCGCCCATAGCCACGGCAATCGCGCCTATGGGCTGCTTCTGCAGGAATGCGATACCGTCGTCGCCGAGGACAACCTGCTGATTGACAACAGCCGTGCGCTATTCGTCAACGTTACCCGCGACAGCGTCTTCCGTGGCAATCTGTTCATCGCCAACGACCTGGCGGTGCAGATTTACGCTGGCTCGACCGACAATAGCTTCCAGGGCAATGATTTTGTGGGCAATTTGCAACTGGTTGAGCTGGATCTAGCGGGCAGCAACCGCTGGGAAGGCAACTATTGGGATGCGTATCACGGTATTGATGCAGATGGCGACGGCTTTGGCGACGCCCCATTTCGCACCGGCGACCCCCTTGGCACGCTGACGAACGACCATCCGCAATTGCGCTTGTTTCGCTTCAGCCCGGCGGTGCAGGCGCTCGAAGCGGGCGAGCGGGCCTTTCCCGTGATGCGGCTGCCGGAGATTCGTGATGAGCGACCGGCGTTGCGCCCCGTTGCCCAGGTGAGCGGGAACCTGCCGCCCCTACCGCAAGAACCACGCCCGGCGCAGGGGTTGCTCATTGCACTCAGCCTGGCGTGGCTGCTGCTTGGTTTGGGGATCGTCTGGGCTGTCCGACAGATGACGGCTGCAAGAACCAGGAACCAGGCACTGAACACCGAGGCGACGGCGCTAGCATGTGCCCCCGAACAACCTTGCCGAACGACAGTGGAGTTCGACCATGATTGAATTTGCGCATATTCACAAACGCTACGGCGCTGCTACCGCCATTGCCGATCTGTCGCTGATGGTGAAACGGGGCGAGCTACTGGCGCTCGTCGGGCCGAACGGCGCGGGCAAAACAACCCTGATCCGTGTGCTGCTGGGCCTGGTACGGCCCACTGCTGGAACCGTGTGCATTGATGGCCACGATGTGCAGCGCGATGGCGTGGCAGCCCGGCTGCTGCTTGGCTATCTCCCGCAGCGTGCCGTGCTGTACGGCAATTTAACCGTGCATGAGAACCTGGCCTTTGTAGCCCAGCTGCGGGGAGTTTCTCCGGTGCGCATTGCCGAAGTGTTGGCGCTGGTGCGGCTGGCCCCAGTGGCCGAGCGCCCGGCGCGAACGCTGTCGGGCGGCATGCTGCAACGCCTGGGCTTAGCGCAGGCGCTTCTGGCCAGCCCGCCCGTGCTCGTGCTCGACGAGCCAACAGTGAGTCTCGACCCGCAAAGCACGCTGGAGTTTAAGGAGTTGCTGCGTGCCCTGCATGCTGCTGGCACAACCGTACTGCTTTCCTCACATATTCTTGGCGATGTGCAGGAGGTAGCCGACCGGGTGGCGATCCTCGATCACGGTCGTCTGGTTGCCCTCGATAGTGTTGCCGCGCTGGCGCAGCAATGCGCCTTACCGGAGCGCCTGCGAATCCAGGTTGGCGAACCGTCCGACCATGCAGTGGAGCTGGCAAGGCGGGCGGGCGCTGCAACTGCTGAACTCCACGGCGAAACCCTTGAAGTCGCCGTGCCGCGCGAGCGCAAGCTGGCTGTGCTCCAGGCGTTGATGGCAGCGGGCGTAGTCATCCGCGACTTCTCCAGTGCGCCACCGACACTTGAGGCTATTTTTTTACAACTGCTCGACCAGCCAGTGAAGGGATGAAGAAGCGGCCATGCAGCAGGCATCACGTTTCGTCGTTCGTTCTTCGTCCGTCATGCGTTGTCAATCCACGGAGAACATGCTATGTGCTCGATAAGGCCAATTCTGACCATCGCCCGTCGCGAGCTGATGGAAGCCATTCGCAGTCGCTGGGTGTTGCTGACAGGCGCGCTGTTTGGCGTGCTAGCGCTGGCGCTCTCGGCATTCGGCATGCAGAGCGTTGGCGCACGGGGCTTTAGCGGCTTCAGTCGCACCGCCATTGGCCTGCTCAACCTGACACTCTACCTGACGCCGCTGCTGGCCCTGCTGCTCAGCATCAACAGCATGGCGGCTGAACGTGAGGAAGGCCCACTGGAACTGCTGCTGGCCCAGCCCATTCCGCGCTCGGCCATTGTGCTGGGCAAATTTTGTGGGCTGGCTGCCGCGTTGACGGCGGCGCTGCTCTGCGGTCTCGGTGGCGCGGGTTTACTGATAGGGATTGCAGGGGCGGACACCGACATTGGCGGCTATTTGCTCTTGCTGCTGCGCTCAGTTGGGCTGGGGCTGGCGTTTTTGAGCCTTGGCTTATGGATCGCAAGCGCCGCCGCGACCCGTCTGCATGCGCTTGCCCACGGCCTGCTGCTGTGGTTTGCCACCGTTGTGCTGTACGACCTGGTGGTTGTCGGAGCCACCGCGCTGATCGGCGGTTCGTTGCTGAAAACTGCCCTTGGGGCGTTGCTCGTCGCAAACCCGGTGGATCTGGTACGCATCGGAACCCTGATTCACCTGGGCGGGGCCGACTCGTTTGGACTCACGGCCCAGGCGCTGATCGGCTTTTTGCGCGGCACGCCTGGCACGCTGCTGCTGAGCGCTGCACTGCTGGGATGGATTGTGGTTCCGCTGCTGGGCGCAACTCGTACCTTTAACCGGCGTGATTTTGCCGCATAAGGGACTACCCGTTGAACAGCACCTGGTATATAGTTGCCTGGTAGTTACTCAGCTGGCATCTACATAATTCTAACTTATAAGGAGACATGGTAATGGGAAAGCACAGCACACGCCATTTGTTGGCCGTCGTTTATCTAGCGGTATTGTTCGGAATCGTAGTGCTCTCGGCGTGTGGCGCTCAACCAACATCACCGGCACCGGCGCAATCCAGTGGCGGCGCAGCAGCTGCACTGCCAGTGGGCGATGCCACGCGGGGCAAGGAAGTGTTCGAGACGAATGGATGTACGGCCTGCCACACAACCACGGATGAGAAGCTGGTCGGCCCTGGGTTGCGCGGCGTGCTGGCGGGCCAGGGCGAGTACGGCAGTAATCTCCCGAACGGCAAGCCGATTACAGAAGAAAACGTCGCTGGATGGATTCGCACCGGCGGAACCGGCAAGGTCGGCAACATGCCCAGTTATCCTGACCTGACGCCGGAACAGATCGGCGATCTAATTGCGTACCTGAAAACACTGCAATAGCACTACTGTGCCAGGAGTTAGGCGGCGTGGGGGCGGTGCAACTGCTCCCACAGCACCCCTTTCCGGCCCACGAGGAACGAACAGGAGGACATCATGTTGCGGCTACTCTATCGTTGGCTCGCGCTTCTGGTTTGTGTCGGCGTACTCAGCGCATGCGGCGGCCCATACACTTTTCAAGGCGATGTGTATGATGATATACGAGCCGCGCCGGATTTCACTTTGACTGACCATAATGGCCAACCGTTTCATATCGCTGATCAACGGGGCAAGGTTGTGCTGCTATTTTTTGGCTACACCCATTGCCCCGATGTCTGCCTGTCGGCCTTGTCTGACCTTGCCAAAGTGCGGCGGGAGCTGGGGCGCGATGCTGCGCATGTGCGGGTTGCCTTTGTTTCGGTTGACCCTGATCGGGATGTGCCAACGCTATTGGGGCGCTATGTGACCGCGTTTGATCCGACCTTTGTTGGATTGCGTGGTTCGCAGGTGGAACTGGAGCCGATCTACAAGGCCTACCGGGTGCAGGTTGTTCGAACGGAATTACCAAATTCGGCGTTTAAGTATGCCATGGATCATTCGATGTTTATCTATGTTATTGACCAGGCCGGGCGGCTGCGCGAGCGCTTTGTTCACGGGGCCACCATTGAAGATATGACCAACGATGTGCGCCACCTGGTGCGCACAGGTGGGGCGTGAGTCCAGGCAGGGTTGCAGCGTAAGCCATACTTTTCTACAAAATAGCCTTGTGTGAGAAAAGTCACAAACATTCCCGTGCCGCCTCTGGTATGCTACAAATAGCAAAAGGGCGAATGATGAGCGAAAGGAATGGGCGATGGCAAGGGCAACACCATGGCGGCTATTATCCAGACTAAGCATCCTGTTGCTCGTAGTCGCCGGGCTAGGAGCATGCGCCGAGGGCGGCGGGGCCATCGTGCAAACCCACGATGCTGCCCCACCGTTGACGGTGACGGCGCTGGACGGCACCCGGGCCGAGGTGCGGGCCGAGCCGGGCCAGATGCTCTGGTTGTCCTTCTGGGCCTCCTGGTGTAGCCCGTGTCGCGCCGAATGGCCTGACCTGAATGCGGCGCAACGCGACCTTGCCGATTCCGGTGTGGAACTGGTTGCGATTAGCGTGCATGAACCTGCAGCCGCCGTTGAACAGTTTTTACAGGCCCAGCCCGCCGCTTTTCGGGTGGTGCGCGACCCTGAAGGGCAGGCAGCGGCCCACTACGGGGTCATCGGGTTTCCTACCCATGTGCTGATCGACTCGACCGGCGTTGTTCGTGCGATTGTACGTGGGCCACTCAACGGGCACCGCGCCCAGGTGTTGCTCGGTATCGAGTGAACAGGCACCAACCCCGGCAGCCGCCCCACCCACCCCAGGTTCTCCCCGTTGCTACATCCCCACACGTGGCACAAGTGCCCGACGGTGCGTGGCGATCGTAATCTCTTCCAGCGCAACGGGGGGCGACATCTGCTGATGAAAACTGACGTGCCTGGCCCTGAGCGCCTCTCGCCTCAATTGCCGCATGCCACGCAGCCTCACCTTCCCCCTTGTTGTCGAACCATAACAGCTTTAGTGTTGACAAACTTGCAATATTAGTATATGCTAATTTTATTCATAGTTATTTTCAAAGCGGTGGCGCTGGCCGAACCCGTACCTGAGGGGCGGGCTTCGTTCTGTTGGCGTTGCCCAACGATGGAACGGATCGCAGGAGTGGCCGAACCATGACCATTGCACCGCTCAACGTCTATTTTTCTGGCGGCAACAACTGGGACTACTACGACCAGGCCCAGCAGCAAATGGGTGTGCCCTACCACGATGAAGGGCATGAACGGGTGATCCATCTGCCAGACTGGTATGGCAATGGCTACATCCGCAGTGTGGCCCTGCGGCGCGGTGTGAGCCTGAATATTAGCGACTTGCACCTGCATGCGCCGATGACAGTGGCCTGGCAGGCCGAGCCGATTGTGCCGTTTATGGAGTTGCATTTCCACATGGCGGGCAGTTCGCACGCCACTCTGCACCCCAACAACGACAGCTTCGCCCTCCAGTCGGGGCAGATCGGCTGCTGTTATGCCGACGGCGCAAGCCTCCAGGGGCGTATGGAGTACCCGGCACAGCGCCACCTGCTGATGGTGGAGCTAACGATTGAACTGGCGGCCTTGCAGGCGATTGCCCCGGCCTTCGACTCACTGCTGCCGGTGCCCACGCCCCGCTCACGGCAGGTGGGCTTTCACATGCGCCACAGCAGCATGACCCCGGCCATGCACACCGCCGTGATGCAGCTGTTGCAGTGCCCGTTTACGGGCCTGGCCCGGCAGCTCTACCTGGAAGGCAAAGCGCTGGAACTGACGGCGCTGTATGCCGCTGCCCAGCAAGCAGCCGCTCAGCAGCGGCCCGGTCTTGCACTCCGCCCCGATGATGTGGAACGTATTCACGCTGCCCGCGACCTGCTGCTTCAACAGATGGAAGCCCCGCCGACGCTGGCCACCCTGGCCCGGCAGGTGGGCCTGAACGATTGTAAGCTGAAGGCGGGCTTTAAGCAGGTGTTTGGCACCACCGTCTTTGGCTACCTGCATACCCACCGCATGGAGCAAGCCCACCGCCTGTTGCTGGAAGGGCAGCAGAGTGTGCTAGAGGTGGCCCTGAGCGTGGGCTATGCCTGCCCCAGCCGCTTTACTGCCGCGTTTCGGCGGCAGTTCGGGGTGCTGCCCTCCGCCGTTGCCCGCGCCCCCCGCAGCGTTTCTGTGTGTGCCCGGCCCCGTGCCCGCCAGCGGGCTGGGCGGCGGCCCGACACCGACGCCTAACCCACACGTTCCCGTACCGCCTGCCCTCAAAGACTGCCCCAAACACTCCGGCTGCGCATAGAAATACTCCCGCCTGGCATAGACGCCTGACCGCCCCATCAGCGATGATGCAGAGAGCAGCATTGCTGAAGTTTTTATGATCTATGGAGAAATCTATGCCGCCTGCACGTCTTATGTTGCTGGGCCTGTTTGGAGCCTACATGGGTTTTGCCATGCTGGCCCCGGTGCTGGCCCCGCTGTTTCGTGAGTTAGGCTTGAGCGAGTTTCAGGCTGGCATGACCGCCAGTGCCGGGGCGGTGGCCTGGGCGCTGATGGGCGCGTTCTGGGGTCGCCGTAGCGATGCCGTCGGGCGCAAGCCGGTCTTTTTGATCGGGCTGGCGGGCCTGGGGGTTGGCTTTCTGCTGTTTAGCGCCATTGCCCACCTGGGGTTGGTGGGTTTGCTCGGCGGGGGGCTGCTGTTTGCGCTGCTGTTTGTGGGGCGCATCATCGGTGGTGCGCTCTTTTCGGCTTCGCCCGCCGCGGCACAAGCCTACATTGCCGATGTTTCCCCACCGGAGGAACGGACAAAGCAGATGGCTCTGGTTGGCGCAGCCACCGGCATGGGCTTTGTGCTTGGCCCGGCACTCAGCGGCGTGCTGGCAGGCTTTGGGCTGCTTGCGCCGCTCTACATTGGCGCAGCGCTGCCGTTGCTGGCGGCAGCGTTTGTGGCCTGGCGCGTGCCAAACCCGCCGCAGCAGAACGTGCGCGAAGCAGCGCCACGCCTCAACCCGCTCGACGGGCGTTTCTGGCCTTTTTTGCTGGTTGGCATCACCGCGAATCTAGCGATTATTATGGCTCAGATCACCATTGGCTTTCGCATTCAGGATCGTTTTGGCTTCGATGCCCAGCACACCGCACAAATCTCCGGCGTCTGCTTTGTCATCGCCGGGGTGACGCTGGTCGCCACCCAGTTGCTCATTGTGCGCCGCCTGGGCTGGCCACCACGCACCCTGGTGCGCCTGGGCTTGCCGCTTAGCGCGGCGGGCTACGCGCTGCTGCTGCTTGCGCCGAACCTGCCGCTGATCTTCGTGGCCTTTGCCCTGGTTGCCATGGGCCTGGGGCTGAACGAGCCGGGTTTCACCGCTGCGATGACGCTGGCGGTCGATTCAACCGAATACGGGGCCGTCTCAGGCATGACGGCTTCCGTGATCGGGCTGGCCTCGGTGGTGGGGCCGCTGCTAGGCACCGGGCTGTATGAATTGGGAGCCGACTGGCCCTACTTGTTCGGGGTGGTGTTGTTTGTTGCCGCCTCGGTCTTTGTCTGGCTGAATGAACAGGTACGACGGGCCGTGCCAGCACAGGCCCCGGCAGCCCGTGCCTGATGGTGCTAGGGAGGCGCTATGCGTGTGTTGATTGTTGGCGGCGGTATTGCAGGGCTAACCCTGGCCTGGTGGTTGCGTCGCTCAGGTATTAACCCTCATGTCATTGACCGGGCACGTAGCTTTCGGCGTAGCGGCTTTATCGTCAACATGCGTGGGCAGAGCGTGCAGACTCTGCGGGCAATGGGCCTGGACGGCCTGCTGGCGGCACAGAGTGCGCCCGTGGGTCGTTCGGTGTTTCTGAACCGCCGCGGACGCCGCGTGCGCGAACTCGATCTATCCCAACTCAACAGCGTACACCACGACGCCCTGGTGCTGAACCGTGCCGATTTGCACCTGACGCTGTACGAGTCGGTACGGGACGGACTTGACCTGCGCTTTGGCCTGAGTGTGCAGGCGCTGGCCCAGGATGCCGACGGCGTGACCGTAACGCTCAGCGACGGGCGGGTGGAACGCTACGACCTGCTGATTGGTGCCGACGGTATGCATTCGGCAGTGCGACAACTGCTCTGTGGCACCGCTGGTGTGCGGCCCTTCCACATCGCCTACGTCGCTTTTCTGGCCCCCGACACGCTAGGGCTAGAAGCGGCCAACTTCCAGGCCATTGCGCCCGGTATCTACGCCTCGCTGGGGAGCTTTGGGCAGGGTACGATGGGCGGTTTGTTTGCCTTTCCCTGGTCGGCCAGCGCTGCGCTGACGGCACGCCAGTGTCGCCTTTTGCTTATGGAACGTTTGCCCGCGCTGGGCTGGCGTTTTGCCGAGGCGCTGGCTCAGGTGCCCGATGAGGCGCTCTTCTGCGACCACATGGCGCAAGTTGTGTTGCCACAGTGGCAGTTCGGGCGGGTGGCGCTGCTGGGCGACGCCGCCTACACCCTGACCCTGGTGTCGAGCAATGGGGCCAGCATGGCCATTATTGGGGCACAGGTGCTGGCCGAAGAGCTGCTACGACAACCTGGCCCGGCGGCCTTTGCACGCTACGAGGCCCGCCTACGCCCCCAGATTATGCCAATTCAGCGGCTGGCGGCCCAGAACGCCCGCATGATGACGCCGCCGCATGCGCTTGCCGCCGATCTGCAAAGTATATTGTTTCGTGTGTTACCCGAACGAGCCATTCTGGCACGGTTTGCCAAAGCCGCCCAGGCCGCCTCGTGAACAAGAAGGCCTTTGTATGCGCCAGTTTACCAAATACGCTCTGCTCGCCAGTCTCTACATCACGCAGTATCTCGGAATCGGGTTTTTCTTTATCGCTCTGCCTGCCATTATGCGCCAGCAGGGCATGCCGCTGGAACAGATCAGTATCATCTACGTGCTTGGGCTATGCTGGATTCTCAAATTCCTCTGGGCACCGCTGATTGATCGGGTCAGCTTTGGACGACTTGGTCACTACCGGGGCTGGCTGTTGATCATGCAAAGCTTGATGATTGTGAGCTTGTTGATCACCGGTTTGTTTGACATTGTCACCAACTTCTGGCTCGTATTTGCATTAAGCAGTCTCGTCACCCTCTTTTCGGCCACGCAAGACATTGCCGCCGACGCGCTGGCATGTGGCCTGTTGAGCGCAGATGAGCGCGGGGTTGGCAATGGCATTCAGCTGGCGGGTGGATTGTTGGGCAATCTCATTGGCGGGGGCCTGGTGCTGATGACCTATCCTTCAGTGGGCTGGATGGGGGCCATGGCGATTCTGGCCGCCGGTACCGCTATTCCGTTGCTGCAACTGCTACGTTTTCGCGAGTCGCTGGTTCTGGCATCTGGCCATCAGGCCCAGGCCGAGCGGGTGCGCTACCGCGACCTGGTGAGCTGTTTTCGCCGCCCCGGCATGGGCCGCTGGCTGATTGTGTTGCTGATCTTTCCGCTGGGCATCAACATCGGCTATGGGCTGATCACGCCGCTGCTGGTGGACGCGAACTGGTCGCTGGAACGGATCGGCTTTGCGATGAACATCGTCGGTTCGCTGCTAGGGCTGTCGGCGGCGCTGGCGGCGGGCTGGGTGGTAAAACACTTTGGCCGCAAGCCCGCGCTGGTTGCCTTTGCCTTGCTGCAGGGCCTGGCCATGCTGGCGCTGCTGGCCCCGGCCCTTGGCAACACCAGCGATCTGGTGGTGTCACTGGCGATTGGCGCGGTGTTTCTGGGCTATAGCCCGGCCTTTACCGTGCTTTCCACTGTGATGATGGACAAGGCCCGCCCCAACAAGGCTGGTACTGATTACACCGTGCAGTACAGCACCATGAACCTGGCCAGTTTTGTGGTTGGCGGCGCGGGCCTGGCCCTGGCCGGGTCGTTCGGCTACGTCACCATGATTGTGGTGGCGGCGATAGCCGGGGTGGTGGGCGCAGTGGTGGCGCTGTGGCTCTACACGCCCGACCCGCTGGAGACTGAAACCGTGCAGGTCACGGTGTCGCCAGCGTTCGAGGGCGCGTTCGCCGAATAGAAAAGGGAGACGATACCATGGTCAATGTTGATACTACCCACTGGCCGCTGCTACACATCATTTACCCCGATGTGCTGACCGAGGCCGATGTGGACACCTACACCGAGGCGATGGACGCGGCGCTGGCGCGGGGCGAGCCGTTTGCCGTGAGTTTGACGGTAACCGACGCTTATTTTGAGCAGGAACGCAACACCGCCGTTTCAAACAAAAGCATGAAATGGCTCAAACAGGCCAAACCCGCGCTCAGCGAACACTGTCGCGGCATGGCGCTGGTGGTTCCCAGCGAGGAACGGCGGGCGCAGTATGGGCCGACGATGGAAAAAACCGGCCCGCACGTCTATGGCTGCCCGGTGGCGATGTTTCTGAGTCACGACGAAGCCGTGGCCTGGATGGACTCACAACTCGCCCTACCAGACATGGAGGCGTAGTATGGCCCAATCACTTGATATTGCAAAACCTGCCGCCCGCGACCAGCATAGCACGCAGGCAGCGCCACCCACATCACCCGATGTGCGTTCCACCATCAATCGGCGGCGCGGCCAACTGGCGCTGTCTGGCCTGCTGAGCCTGCTCGGCAACGCCGCCGGGCTGGCACCCTTTCTGGTGATCTACTTTATCGCAGTCGAGATTCTGGGCAAACCCCTGGCGGAAGTCAACTCCGGCTGGCTCTGGACACTGGCTGGCCTGGCCCTGGCCGCCGTGCTGCTCAAGGCCGTTGGCACAGGCATGGCGCTGCATGTCTCGCATATCGCCGCCTATACTATTCTCTATGATTTACGCATTGCCCTGGCCGAACATATGGCCCGTCTGCCGCTGGGCTATTTTAGCACCCGCACCACCGGCCAGATCAAAAAGGTCATCCACGAGGATGTAGAGCAAATGGAAGAGGGCCTGGCCCACATGGTACCCGACCTGGTGGGCGGGCTGACGGTGCCGATCCTCACCGCCATCGTGCTCTTCATCGTTGATTGGCGGCTGGCGCTGGCGACGATTGCGCTGCTACCGTTTGCACTGGGCATGTATGGCTGGGTTGCCGCACGTTCAGGCATTGCTACCTACAACGCCATCAACGGGCGCATCAACGCTGCTGTGATCCAATATATCAACGGCATGAAGGTGCTCAAAACCTTTCTGCGGGCCGATGCCTCGTTCGAGAAGTTACGGGCCGTCAGTGAGGAGATGCGGGCCTACTATACCGGCCCATATGCCGCTTCTGCCCCCGCGCTGGCGGTGATTTTTGCGGTGGTGCGTGCGAATCTGCTGCTGATCGTGCCACTGGGCGTGCTGTTCTACCTCGGTGGCACGCTCGACATTTCCACTTTTGTGCTATTTCTGGTGCTGGGCATGGGCTTCAACCGCCCGATCTGGACGCTCTTTACCAGTTACAGCACAGCAGCCTGGCAGGTGAACCAGGCCAGCAAAAACATCAATGCCCTGCTGCGCACCCCGCCGCTGAGCGAACCAGCCCAACCCCAGACGCCCCGCGATGCCAGCATTGTGTTCGATAATGTCAGCTTCAGCTACGTGGAAGAACTAGGAACCGAAAACCAGGAAGCTGCCTTAGTGCTGAACAATGTCAGCTTCACTATGCCCGCTGGCAGCGTGACCGCGCTGGTGGGGCCATCGGGTGCGGGCAAAAGCACGATTGCCAAGCTTATCCCACGTTTTTGGGATGTAACGAAGGGGCAGATTCTGGTTGGCGGGGCCGACGTGCGCCAGATCGGCACGGCTCGGCTCATGGATCAGGTTGCCTTCGTGTTTCAGGATGTCTTCCTCTTCAACGACAGTGTGGCAGCCAATATTCGGGCGGGCAAGCCCAACGCCAGCGACGCTGAAGTTGAAGCGGCGGCGCAGGTGGCCCGCTGCCATGCGTTTATTCTGGAGCTACCGCAGGGCTACGACACCCCCGTCGGCGAGAATGGCAGCCGATTGTCGGGCGGGCAGCGCCAGCGGTTGAGCATCGCCCGTGCAATTCTCAAAGACGCGCCGATTGTGGTGCTGGACGAAGCGACCGCCTTTCTCGACCCCGAGAACGAAGCCCAGGTGCAGGCGGCCCTGGCTGCCCTGGTTGCAGCAGGCAAAACGGTGGTGATGATTGCCCATCGTCTCAGCACCATCACCGACGTTGACCAGATTCTGGTGGTAGATGGCGGGCGAATTGTGGCACGGGGGACTCACAGCGATCTCCTGCAACAAAGCCCGCTCTACAAAGAGCTATGGGACGCCCACATGGCCTCGCAGGAATGGCAACTGCGGAAGGATGAAGGCGGAAGGATGAAGGATGAGGGTTCGCTACAGCCTGCTCGATCTTCATCCTTTATCCCTCATGCTTCATCCTTTACCAACCCCTACACCGATCTCAACCCCGACGAGTCGCTGATGCGGACGATGCTGAAGCTGGTGCCGGGGCAGCGCAAAGCCTATCTGCGGGGCATCGCCTGGAAGGTGTTGGATGGCATGGTCTCAGCCTGGCCCGCTATCATCGTCTTTCTGATCCTGGTCGAACTCTTTCAGCAGCCGATCAACACCGGGCGCATCTGGCTCTATGTCGGTGTGCTGGGGGCGCTCTTCGTCGCGCAAATTGGCTTCAACTACATGGTGCAGCGCACCATGTTGGGGGTTGTGGCGAGCATGCACTTCGATCTGCGGCTCTTTCTGGCCGACTACCTACGCCGCCTGCCGCTGGGTTTCTTCACCCGCCGCGACACCGGCACGATTGACTCGCTCTTCACGACCAACATCACCTTTCTCGATGTGCGCTTTCCTACCGATATGTTCATTGCCGGGGTGGTTGCGCCGAGTATTCTCTTTGTGACCATGCTGTTCATTGATTGGCGGCTGGCCCTGGCTGCCGGGATCGGCGTACCTGTCGCGCTGCTGATTCTGAGGGGGGCCATTCGCGTCTTCGCCCAGATCTGGTCAGACCTGCGTATCGCCCGCACCGCCGCCAACAGCCGCATGGTCGAATACATCCAGGGCATCGGGGTGATTCGCGCCTTCAACCTGGCCGGGACACGCATGGGCCAGTTCTCGCGGGCCATCGCCGACTACCGCGACGCCAGTATGGCCACAACGACCCGAATCAGCCCGGCGATGATCGGCTTTATGGCGGCGCTGGAAACAGGCTTTGCCGTGCTGATCGCCGCAGCTGTCTGGCTCTTCCTGGGTGGCAACCTGGATGGCGTAACGTTTCTGCTCTTCCTGTTTCTGGGCCTGGCCTTCTACCAGCCGCTGCTGCTGCTCGGCGAATTGCAAGCCTTCGAGCGGATCATCGCCAACTCGGTGCGCAATCTCAACGAGTTCCTCAAGACACCAACCCTGCCCGAGGCGCAGCAGGGCCAGCAGCCAGTGGGCCACGGCATCGCCTTCGAGGATGTGCATTTTCGCTACGATGAACGCCCGGTGCTGAATGGCGTCACATGCAACATTCCAGAGCGTGGCATCACCGCCCTGGTCGGCCCAAGTGGTAGCGGCAAAACGACCATCACCAGCCTGATCGCCCGCTTCTGGGATGTGAGTAGTGGCACACTGCGGGTCGGCGGGGTGGATGTGCGGGCCATGGACACGGCAACGCTGCAATCGCAACTGACCATGGTGTTTCAGGATGTCTATCTGTTCAACGATACCATTCGGGCCAATATTGCCATGGGCAAGCCCGACGCCAGCGACGCCGAGATCGAAGCGGCGGCCCGCTCCGCTCGTTGCCACGATTTTATCGCCGCGCTGCCCAACGGCTACAACACTATGGTGGGCGAAGGCGGCGCGACCCTTTCCGGCGGTGAGAAGCAGCGCATCAGCATCGCCCGCGCCCTGCTCAAGAATGCGCCGATTGTGCTGCTCGACGAAGCTACCGCCAGCATTGACCCGGAAAACGAGTGGCTGATCCAGCAGGCTTTCGACGTGCTGGCCGCCGAAAAGACTGTGATCGTGATCGCCCACCGCCTGGCCACGCTCCAGCGGGCCGACCAGATCCTGGTGCTGGACGAAGGGCGGCTGGTGCAGCAGGGGAGGCATGTGGAATTGATCGCGCAGGAGGGGATGTACCGCCGCTTCTGGCAGGAACGTGAGAAAGCCAGGACGTGGAAGCTGGGCGCAGTGCAGCCAGTCACGAATAGCCGATAGCCCAACTGCGTGTGTGTGGAGATGGAACTGTGAGGGAATAGCTGAATAGAAGGACACGAGTTATGACGATATCGACATCATCACTGCCGGGGCAGCGTGACGACATCCCTGCTATTGCCGTGCAGCCGGAGCGCCGCCGCGGCCTGATGGCCTTTGTCGCCCGCCGCCGTGTCTTGCTGACGCTCTCAGGCCTCAGTGCCACCCTCGGCACCCTGCTCGGCCTGGTGCCGATCTATGCGATCTACCAGATCGCGCTGCTGATCTTCGGTGCTGACCGGGCCAGCGTCAACGCGGCCACTGTGCTCTGGCTGGCCCTGGCCTGCGTCGGCGCGGCCTTGGCTCGCGGCGCGCTGATTATGGGCGCCACCAGCCTCTCGCACACCGCTGCCTATGACATTCTCTACGACATGCGCATCGCCCTGGCCGGCCAGCTCGCCCGCCTGCCCCTGGGTTTCTTCAGCAGCACCAACACCGGCACGATCAAAAAGGTCATCCACGAAGATGTCGAGCAGATGGAGGAGGGCATCGCTCACCTCATCCCCGACACGGTGAGCGGCGTGCTCACCCCGCTCGCCACTCTGGTGCTGCTGCTGGTGATCGACTGGCGCATGGCCCTCGCCACGCTCGGCTCGCTCGTGCTGGCGATTGGCACCTACGGCCTGATGATGAACTGGGCTGGTGGGATGTACCGCACCTACAACGCCCTGGTTGCCCAGATGAATGCCGCCGTGATCCAGTACATCAACGGCATGAAGGTGATCAAGGCTTTTACCCAGACCGATGCCTCGTTCGCGAAGCTTCAGGCCACCATTGACGAGATGGAGCAGTTCTACCAGCGGATGCAGGCCCGCGTGCAGCCGATCTTCGCCGGTATGCTGGTGCTGGTTCGGGCCACGCTGATCGTGCTGCTGCCGGTGGGCATCTGGCTGCTGCTCAGCGGCTCGCTCGACGTGCCAACCTTTGTGCTGTTCCTGGTGGCGAGCATGGGCTTCAACCGCCCGATCTTCCAGCTCTTCCTGGGCCTGGGCTACGCGATGTACCAGGTGCAGGCCGCCAGTGCCCGCATCGCCGCGCTGCTCAACGCTGCCCCGCTGCCCGAGCCGGCGCAGCCCCGCGAGCCTCGTGGCGCTGCCGTCGCCTTCCAGGGCGTGAGCTTCGCCTATGGCGAGACCCCGGTGCTCAGCAACGTGAGCTTCAGCGTGCCCGAGGGCAGCGTCACCGCTCTGGTTGGGCCGTCGGGCGCGGGTAAGACCACGGTCGCCCGGCTGATCCCGCGCTTCTGGGACGTGAGTGTCGGGAGCATCACCGTGGGCGGGGTAGACGTGCGGCAGATCGGTACCGAGCGGCTGATGGAGCATGTGGCCTTTGTCTTCCAGGACGTGTTCCTGTTCAACGACACGGTGCGCGAGAACATCCGCGTGGGCAAGCCGGGGGCGAGCGACGCCGAGGTGGAGGCCGCGGCCCTTGCCGCCCGCTGTCACGAGTTCATCACCGGCGAGCTGCCTCAGGGCTACGACACCCGGGTGGGCGAGAACGGCGGGCGGCTGTCTGGCGGGCAGCGTCAGCGCCTCAGCGTGGCGCGGGCTATTTTGAAGGATGCGCCGATCGTCGTGCTGGACGAGGCCACCGCCTTTGTAGACCCGGAGAACGAGGGGTTGATTCAGGAGGCGCTCTCGGCGCTGTTGCAGGCCGGTAAGACGCTGATCATCGTTGCCCATCGCCTGAGCACGATCACCGGCGTGGATCAGATCCTGGTGGTGGACGAGGGGCGGATCGCGGCCCGCGGCACCCACGATGAGCTGTTGCAGCACAGCCCGCTTTATGCCCAGCTCTGGCAGGCCCACGTGGGCGCCCAGGGCTACGAGTTTCGCAAGGGTGAAGGCGGAAGGATGCAGGATGAAGCTGAGCCGCAGGCGCACGCATCTTCATCCTTGATCCCTCATCCTTCATCTTTTCACAATCCCTACGTGGGCCTTGATGAGCGCGATGGCTTGCTGACGATGATCCGCAAGCTCTCGGTCGGCACGGGCACGCTGCTGCGCGACGGGCTGCTGGCGAAGGTGGCCGAGGGCACCTTCGTGGCTCTGCCAAGCCTGCTGCTGGTCTTCATCCTGGTGGAGTTGCTGGGTGGAGCGCCGCGGCCCGGGGTGCTCTGGGCGCTCACCGTCGGCGTGCTGGTGGGCTATCTCGGCCAGTACCTCTGCGCACGGGTCGGGATGCGCACCCTGATGAAGCTGGACGTTACCATCCAGCGCAACCTGCGTCTGTTCCTGGCCGACTACATGCGCCGTCTGCCCCTGGGTTTCTTTACGAAGCGTGATGTCGGCACGATTGACGCGCTCTTCACCACCCACATCCAGTTCCTGGAGACGCGCCTGGTGATCGACCTGACGATCATCGCGATCGTCACGCCGACGCTGGTGTTCCTCAACATGCTGGCCTGGGACTGGCGGCTGGCACTGGCGGCGGCGGCGGGCATGCCGCTGGCCCTGCTGGCGCTGCGTGCGGCGATGGGCACCTTCGCACGGGTCTGGCGCGCCCAGAGCGATGCACGCACGGCGGCCAACAGCCGCATGGTTGAGTACATCCAGGGCATCCCGGTGATCCGCGCCTTCAACCTTGGCGGGTCGCGGCTCGGCCAGTTCCAGCAGGCCCTCGACGCCTATCGGCTGACGAGTCGGCGCACCACCACGGCGATCGCGCCCTCCTTCGCGATCTTCATCACCGTGGTCGAGCTAGGCTTTGCGGCGCTGGTGGTGCTGGGTGCGACACTGTTCGCTGCGGGCAGCCTGGAGGCCGCCACCTTCCTGCTGCTGCTGGTGTTGGCGAGCGCCTTCGCCGCGCCGCTGCTGATGATGGGCGATGCGATCGCTGTGCAGCGGATCATGCAGAACTCGGTGCGCAACGTCAACGCCTTCTTGCGCAGCCCGCTGCTGCCTGAGGCTCCGCAGTTGCGGCAGCCGGAGGGCTTCGCCATCCAGTTCGACGACG
>JALONX010000495.1 GCA_025454695.1 Chloroflexaceae bacterium | reverse complement strand
ATGCGATACCATCGAGACAAACTCGGTACGGGCACGCTGTTCGGCGATATGGTCGGTAATGTCGTGGAGCATAATCGCCACCAGGGCCGGTTCCCCTTCGGGCAGGCGCACCAGCGACGCATAGGCCTGGTAGGTACGCTCCTGCTCATCACCCTGGTTGCCCAGCCGCAACTCCCGCTCCAGGGTCGGGTCGTCTTCGCGCCGAGCGGCCTGGGCCAGTTCCACCAACTGATCGCGCAGATTGCTCGCCAGGCTATCACTGCGGGTCATCGCCAGTTGCGCAACCGGGTTTTCCAGCAGGATCTGCCCCTGTTCGTCAATGAGCAGCAGGCCGTCACCAATATCGCGCACCACCGCTTCCAGCATCAGCCGTTGGCGGGCCAACTGGGTGTGGAGTTCGGCATTGTGCAGAGCCATGGTAGCCTGAATACTGAACGAGTTAAGGTGCCGGGCTTCGGCGGCAGTAAAAGCATGGCGCTGCGTGCTCACCACCGTGAGCGCTCCGCGCAACTGCTGGTCGGCGTCAATCATCGGCACACTCAGGGCCGAGGCAAACCCCAACCGGTGCAACTCCTGCCAGCCCACATCATGCAGCGTGTCGCCCACCACCAGCGCCTGTTGGGTATAAAGCACATGCCGCGCCAGCATCTCGGCCCAGGCCGTGGGCAGGTTCAGGTCAAGGGCAACGGTCTGGTGTTCAAAATGGCTGCCCCGAGCCAGAGTAAGCGTGGCAGCAGCCACCCGGTTGGTGCCCAGCATCTGCATCATGCTGTCCAGAATCTGGCGCAACACATCGTTAAGACTCAACGAACCAGTCACCGCCCGCAGGCTCTCTTCCAACGACTGCTGCGAACGAATGCGCACCCGCAGGTCATTATTGATACTTTCCAATTCGCTGATCTGGGCCGTGTAGGTGTTCCGTTCGCCCGCCACCATGTGGGCCAGGCGCTGGCCCTGGCGCATGCGGTATTCGGCCAGCCCCAGCAGCGCCAGCACCGAACCACAACTGCCGCCAACCAGACCCCAGTAGGCCAGCAACTGGCCCAGCGCCAGGCCAGCAGTGTCGCGGCCTTGCAAGTAGAGCGTGGAAAGGTAGATTGGCCCCAGCAGCGCGGGCACTAGCAGCATCCAGAGAAACTGCTTGCGGTAACGCAAGGACTTGATCGCCAGCACGGCGTACACGGGGAAAATAGCAACAGTGAGGGGGCCAAGGGTTTGCAGGAGAAACAGGGCCAGCAGGGCATCGCTGGCCAGCGACCCAAACAGCAGCAGGGTTGACCAGCGTTCGTTGGTTTCCTTCTGGCTGAAGCGGAGGCCCGCCAGCAAGGCCAGGTTCATCAGGCCATAAATTGCCAGGCCTATATGCACATGTGGCGGCATCTGCAAGCTCGCCATCCACCAGATGATGGCAAAGATGGGGAGGGGCAACAGCAGGCGCAGCCAGCGGCGGGCCTCAGGCCGCAACCAGGACGGCGCCTGCGTGAGCAGTTGATCACTGGCAAGCATAGTCAGTGATTCTTGACCGGGCAATCGTTCTTGCACGTCTGCTCGTTTCTTCTAGCCAAAAGCTCAGGTGAAGGCGTAGCCGAAAAAGCGCACCGCGCTTCTACGCCTCAAACTTGTAGCCCAGGTTTCGCACGGTAATCACATGCTTCGGGTGTTCGGCGTCTTTTTCCACCTTGGTGCGCAGGCGGCGAATATAGACCGCAACCAGGTTGCTTTCGCCTTCGTAGTCGTAGCCCCACACCTTGCTAAGAATTTGACTCACGTTAAGAATGCGGCCTGAATTCTTCATCAGGTAATAGAGCAGCCGGAATTCCAGCGGTGTCAATTCGACCGCTCGGCCATCAGCAAAGAGGACTTTATGCTCCACCGGGTCAAGCGTCAAGTCGCCCTGGCTGAGCCGCGAAGAGGGGTTTAGCAGGTCGCTATTGCGGCGGCGCAGCACAGCTTCCACCCGCGCCAGCAACTCCGATGGCTCGTAGGGCTTCACCAGGTAGTCATCGCCACCAATCTGCAATCCCATCACCCGATCCTGCAATTGCGACCGGCCTGACAGGAAAATAATCGGTACATCTGAGTTGCGCCGAATCTGGCGGCAAATGTCAAAGCCGCTCGATTTCGGCATCATCACGTCGAGCAAGATCAAATCAGGGTTGAACTGCTCGATAGCCTGCAAAATACCCGAAGCATCGTAAGCTTTGCAAACGCGATACCCCGCCTCTTCAAGCACAAACGAGGTCAACTTTACACTGGGAATGTCGTCGTCGGCTACGAGAATATGCATTCCTGCACTCCTTTTCTGCGATTACTGTTCGCTTACCGGCCCGGGCAGTGGAGAAAACTCCCCTATTTTACCCGAAATCCGGCGTTGTGATGCTGCGCTGGCTAGACTACTCTCATTATATGCTCAATGCGAACCAGTCTGTAACCAGGGCTGGCAGCAGATGCATGCGACGGGACAGGGTCATTCATCAGGGCGCATCGCCTCACACTATAATAAACAACGTAGATGTCGAAAAAGTTACGGGGAAACAGGCCGATTTTTCGGCTAATTTTACAAGGTTGTCATCAAATTGTAATTTTGCCAGAGCTAACAGCAGAGAAAAAAGAACTGTTTCTGCACTCAGAACGCACAAACGGCACACAACGGCGATGATAGAACGCCGTTGTGTGCCGTTTGTTCATGGTTGTACGCTGCTGCGCGAGTGACGGATCAGCGCACGCGGGGCAGCCGGGGCCGTTCGCGCATGCGCCGCCGGGGGCTGCCGCCCACCAGTGCCAGTGAGTCCATGCGTTGCACTGGCTGCAAGGCTGGTTCCAGCGTCGGCTGGGGCCATTCCAGCGTCAGCGGTTCGCTCACCTGGGCGGGCTTGTAGCCCAGCAGCCCCATCATCGTTGCCCGATCCTGCTGCGGCACGTAGTCGCTCACCAGCCGCCCGTTTACCTCACGGATGATGATGCGCTGCGGTTCGGGGCTGAGGCAGTGGTGTGCGCCGCCCCGGCCCGAGATCATCTGCTGGTAGGCCCCGATGCCGAACAGCGCCAGCACCGTGCCCGCCCCGCTGTCCGGCAGTTGCAGCGGTTCCGCGTGGGGGCGCGGGTACACATCATCCGAGTCGCAGGTGCGCCGCCCGCCCAGCCGCACCGGGCGGGTGGGCGCGTCCCAGCCTTCCAGCGGCAGGATGATAAACTGCTGGTTTTCCACCAGCACACTGTCGGGAATGCTCACCATCATGCTGGCATTCAGCAGATACCAGTCAGGCTCGCCGGGCTGGCCAGGCTTCACTTTGCCCACCTCAAACAGGTAGACGCTGTGCGTGGCCACGGTGTAGCGGCCAAACTCGCCAATCAAGTCGGGCATGGGCACATCGAATTCGGCGCAGGTGTCCCGAATGGTCATCATCAGCATGGTCAAAAAGCGGGCATAGTCGAACTGAAAATCGAGCGCGTAGCCCGAGGTGGGCATGCCGCCGCCGAAGTTGAAGTAGCGCAACGTTGGCACCCGCTGGCGCAGGTGGCAGTAAGCCGTCACCGACTCGCGCAAGGTGGCCAGAAAGTGGCCTTCGTCCTCAATCTGGCTGCCGATCATCGCATGATAGAGCACAAGTTCGTGGCGGGTTCCAGCCAGGCGAGTCGCTGCCTGGTCAATCTCGTCCGCCGTGAGTCCAAAGCGGTCGTTGCCGGGATGGGTGCCGTCGCGGTTGCCCGCCGCCCGTTCGCGCACGCCAAACTGAAAGGGCAGTTCGCTCTGCACCAGCGTTTCCAGCTCGTCCAGGTCATCGAGAATCGGCACGACGCTGCTGCATCCATCAGCCCGCAAGTTCAGCATAGCAGCCAGGTAGTTGGTCTCCTTTGAGCCATTGCAGCAAATCAGCCGACCATGCGGAATGATGCCCTGCTGCCAGAGGTAGTGGGCAATTTCCACATCTGCCGCCGCCGAGGTTTCGTAGTGGGCACCAGCTTCCAGGGCCGTTTGCACCGCTTCGGCGGCAAAATTGGCCTTAGTGGCATAGGCATAGAGAAACGCGCCGCCGTATTCGGCCTGCTGCTGTGCCTGGGCCGCCCAGCCCTGCATGCGCCGCACCTGAGCCGTAATTTGTGGCGTGTAAACCACTTCCAGCGGTGCGCCGTAGCGGCGGGCCAGTTCATTCAGGTTAATCTGGTCGCCAAGGTAGAGTTCGCCATTGCGACGGCTCAGAAAATCGGTGAGTTCGCCTTCAATCGGGCGACGATAACGGCTGTAGATGTGTTCGGCAAACGTCTGCTTGTTCAACTGGACAAAAGCCTCCTTCTTCATTCAACATGTTACACACACGCATGCAGCTTGAAATTCTGGGCGCACGGAGCCAACGCGGCAGAAGGGCCACGCCGAAAAAAGCTCGTTGCTCACGCGGCGAGAAGACACGGCACCAGCACAGCGCCCGCACAGCGGGGCCAGGCTAGCAAAAGTGGAGTTGCGCTACCGAAAAAGGGCAAGAAAAAAGCCCCCGCACCACTGGATGCGGAAGCCGGAGGGGAAGTGGCGGTGGAACGCACGGTTCCGGTGCCACTGTGGAACGGGCAGTACCCGCCCCTACGAGGCTTCGTCAGGGTGTTGTTGGAAGGCGCAGCGCAACAGCTCGCCGCAAACCAGATTGGATGTACCGTCCATACAACCTTACACAAGGCCCATCTGGAGGTCGTCAGCCACTCCGTCATTGAGGGCTAATAACCAGACCATACACCTGCTTCGCCAGACACAAGCGGGCTGCTGTTGGCGCCAGATGAGCGCGATTCCCGGTGGTTGATTCATCAACCGAGGGTGCATTATACAGTTTTACGGAGGCAATGTCAATAGGCATTTTCCTGCTTCCCGGTGAGGAAATTCGCCATGGTGCGCAGAATAATTTTAATATCGAAGAGCAGTGACCAGTTCTCGATGTAATAGAGATCGTAGCGGGTGCGCTCTTCGATGCTGGTGTCGCCCCGTAGGCCGTTGACCTGCGCCCAGCCTGTGATACCGGCCTTTTCTTTGTGGCGGCGCATGTAGCGCGGTATCTGCTGACTAAACTGCTCCACCCAGCGGGGCTGCTCGGGGCGGGGGCCAACCACGCTCATCTCGCCAATCAGCACATTGATAAACTGGGGCAACTCATCTAGCGAGGTGCGCCGCAGGAACTTGCCCATGCGCGTGACACGGGGATCGTTTGCGGTTGTCCAGCCGGGGCCGCTGGCTTCAGAGTCTAGCCGCATGGTGCGGAACTTCAGCACCAGAAAGGGTCGGTTGTCCATACCCACCCGTTCTTGCAAAAAAAACACTGGCCCTTTCGACTCCAGGCGGATCAGGGCGGCGAGCAGCAGCATCACG
>JALONX010000494.1 GCA_025454695.1 Chloroflexaceae bacterium | reverse complement strand
CGAAAAGGCAATTGAAGATGCGATTAAAACTCAGCACCGCCTGACCAACGAGATGTTGCAGGTCTGGCAAGGCTATGCAGGCCAGGTGCAGGACGTTGTTACCAAAGTTACCAAATAAAAAATGAAGCATGGAGAATTGAGAGTTGAGAACCACTAGCAGGTCTCAATTCTCAATTCTCAACCCTCAACTCGATTACATGTAGACGCCGCCGTTGACGTTGATCTGCTGGCCAGTGATGTAGTCAGCATCGGCGGCCAGGAAGACCACAGCTTTGGCCATCTCCTCGGGCATGCCAAAGCGGCCCATTGGGATGCGGGCTTTAATCTGATCCTGCACCTGGTCAGGCACCTTCGAGAGCATATCGGTGAGCGTGAAGCCTGGTGCAAGCGAATTCACCGTGATATTGTACCTGGCCAGTTCCAGGGCTGCCGTTTTCGTGAAGGCGATGATACCGCCCTTGCTCGCCCCGTAGTTGGCCTGGCCAAAGTTGCCACCCTGGCCAACATACGAACTGATGTTGATGATACGGCCAAACTTCTGCTCAATCATCGGGTTCATCACCGCAGTTGTGCAGTAGTAGACACCATTCAGGTTGTTGTCAACAACGGAAACCCAGTCCTCATCGGTCATCTTGCGGAGCGATTTATCGCGGGTGATGCCCGCGTTGTTCACCAGCACATCCACCCGGCCCCAGTTGTCGAGCACTTTTTTGACCATACCGCGCGCCTCGTCGGCAACGCTGACGTTGGCCTGAATAACCATGGTGGTGCCGCCGAATTTCGCAATCTCGTCGGCCACTTCCTGCGCGGCTGCCTCGCTTGAATTATAGTTGATGACGACTTTTGCCCCTTCTTTCGCCATTTCTACCGCAATCGCCCGGCCAATGCCCTTCGCCGCGCCAGTCACAATCGCAACCTTGCCATCCAAACGTCCCATGCTGTACCTCCTGAAAATATTTAGAACAAATGAGATGAGCGACGAGAGATTGGGGATGAGAAATTGCCATTCCTACGCTCATCGCTCATCTCCAATCCCTATTCGCTAAGTTACACGAATTACGCGGTCGCTCCTCAAGCGGGAGGTTTGGAGAGTCAGCGACCCTCCGACATGCTTGCTTGTTCCGCTCGCCGGGGCGGCGAAGCGCCCCGGCGAGCGGAACAAGGGGAGTCGTGGGAGCGACGCAGCTGCTCCCACACCCTCACCGCGTAACTCGTGTAAGTTACAGCCGTTCGAAGAGGGCTGCAATGCCCTGGCCGCCGCCGATGCACATGGTCGCGAGGCCGTAGCGCCCGCCAGAGCGCTGGAGTTCGTACAGCACTTTCACGGCGAGAATACAGCCCGTCGCCCCGATGGGGTGACCCAGGGAAATACCGCTGCCATTGGGGTTGGTACGGTCGCTGGGAAGATCAAGATCGTGGGCCACAGCGCAGGCCTGGGCCGCAAAAGCTTCGTTCACCTCAAACACATCAATGTCGGACTGACGCACGCCGGTTTTTTCCAGCAGCTTGCGCACCGCTGGAATGGGGCCAATGCCCATGTACTTCGGCTCGACGCCCACGTGGGCGTAGCCAACTAGCCGCCCCATCGGCTTGATCCCGCGTCGCTCGGCTTCGCCCGCTTCCATCAGCACCACAGCCGCCGCCGCATCGTTGATGCTGGAGGCATTGCCAGCGGTGACGCTGCCACTTTTGTCAAAGACGGGTTTCAGCTTGGCCATTTTTTCCAACGTGGCATCGCGGCGCACATTCTCATCAATCTCAAACATGGTGGTGCCGCCCTTGATTTTGACCTCAATCGGCAAAATCTGACCCTTGAAGTGGCCTTCGTCAATGGCGCGCACGGCCCGGCTGTGGCTTTCTACCGCCAGGGCGTCCTGTTCCTCCCGGCTGATCTCCCACTTCTGGGCCACATTTTCGGCGGTCACGCCCATGTGGCACCCCTCAAAGGGGTCGGTGAGGGCGGCAACCATCACGTCAACCATTTTGGCGTCGTTCATGCGGGCACCCCAGCGCATGGCTGGTGCCCAGTAGGGGCTACGACTCATACACTCGGCCCCACCCGCCACGGCCACATCGGCGTCGCCCATAGCAATCATCTGCGCCGCAGAAATAATCGCCTGAAGGCCGCTACCACACAGCCGGTTCAAGGTTACGGCGGGGGTTTCAACCGGTAGCCCGCCCTTCAGCGCCGCCACGCGGGCCAGATACATGTCTTGCTGATCAGTGTGGATAATGTTACCAAAAACGACATGGCCCACCTCACGGGGGTCAATCGTGGCCCGACTGACGGCCTCGCGCACCACCGCCCCGCCGAGGTCGGCAGGCGAGAAATCCTTCAGGCTGCCGCCAAAGCTGCCAATGGCGGTGCGCACACCGCTCACCACTACGACATCACGCCCAACCTGCATGGAACACCTCCTTGTGTGGGTACTAGCACAAAACTATTGCCCAATCACCACTCTTGCTGTCGTACCAGACCATCATACGGGAGAGTAGCGGGCGATATGTTGTATTGCTTTGCCCGTGGGTTATGATATCGTCACAAATGTTGTAGGGATGTAAAAACAATAGTACCACACGCGGGGAGAGTGTGCCAATTTCGCACCGCAATAAACGCCCGCCCCAGGCATCAGCCAGAGCGTGGGCGAACTCGGTGACCAACTGGTTGAAGCAACTGTAGGGCGCGCCGGGGCAGGTCAGAACCTCGTGGGGCACGCCCGTCGCATCGAGCCGCTGGGCAAATTCATGCACCTGCTCGACGGGGATGCCCAGGGTTTACAGGATTTGCGAGAGAAAGAGCCTGGTGCGCTCGTGGCGCGGGTTGGCAAAAATCTGCGCGGGCGGGCCTTCTTCAACGATTTTGCCCTGATCGAAGAACACGATCCGGTCGGCGACTTCGCGTGCAAAGCCCATTTCGTGGGTCACGCAAAGCATGGTCATGCCGTCGCGGGCCAGCGTCTTCATCACATCAAGCACTTCCTTAATCATCTCCGGGTCGAGTGCTGAGGTCGGCTCGTCGAAGAGCATGATGCGCGGCTTCATGGCCAGGGCGCGGGCGATGGCCACGCGCTGCTGCTGCCCGCCAGAAAGTTGACCAGGGAATTTTTTGGCCTGCTCACTGATGCCGACTTTTTCCAGCAGGCGCAACGCGGTTTCGTCGGCCTCTTTGCGCGACACTTTGCGCACCCACAGCGGGGCCAGGGTGATGTTGTCCATCACCGTGAGATGGGGAAAAAGGTTGAACTGCTGAAAAACCATGCCCACTTCGCGACGAATAGCATCAATATTGCGGATGTCGTTGCTCATCTCGATGCCGTCCACCACGATGCGCCCCTCCTGGTGCTCTTCCAGGCGGTTGAGGGTGCGGATGAAGGTGCTTTTGCCACTCCCCGACGGCCCACAGACTACCACCACCTCGCCCTTTTTGACCTTCAAACTGACATCTTTTAACACGTGGAATTCGCCATACCATTTGTTAACGTCTTCGCAGACAATGATGTCTTCCTTCTGGTGTCCGTCAAGCGCTACGCTCTGCATGATTGCATTCTCCGCACTTAGAATTTACCCACATTCAAGTTGCGCTCAATTTGCTGGCTGGCCCGCGACATGGTGAAACAGAAAATCCAGAAAATGACCGCGACAAACAGGAACGTCTCGCGCCACACGCCGCCGCTCACCTGAGTCCACGCGGGCTGGGCGATGATGCTTTGCGACATGCCCACCAGGTCGGAGAGGCCAACGATGGTCACTAGCGAGGTATCTTTGAAGAGGCTGATGAACTGGCCCACCAGCACCGGAATAACCGCCCGCAGCGCCTGCGGCAAGGTGATGAAGAGGGTGGTCTGCACCGGGTTCAGGCCCAGCGCCCGTGCCGCTTCTTCCTGGCCACGCGGAATGGCCTGCAAACCACCACGCACATTTTCCGCCAGATAGGCGGCACTGAAGAGGGTGATGGCGACCATGGCCCGCACGAGGTTGTCCACGCTCACGCCCTGCGGCAAGAAGAGCGGCAACATGATCTGGGCCATAAACAGCACTGTCACCAGGGGCACGCCGCGTATCAGCTCGATGTAGCAGACACAGAACCACTTGATGATGGGCAAGCTGCTGCGCCGCCCTAGCGCCAGCAAGACGCCGAGTGGAAAGGAGCAGACGATGCCCGTCACCGCCAGCAGCAGCGTCAACATCAGCCCGCCCCAGAGGTTGGTGTCCACCAGGGTCAGCACGCCTTCTGCGCTAAAGCCGCGAATAAGCAGCACCAGCAGCGGGTAGGCCAGCAGCCATGCGATAATCACCGGCCAGCGCAGCCGCGCCCCCAGCCGCGAGCCCAGCGCATAGCCCACGCCGATAAGCGCCGTGGTGCCGATGAGGAAAAGCGGCGTGGGGATGAGCTTTGGCTGCTCGCCAGCGGGCAAGAACAGCGCAAAGCCCGCCACCACCAGAAAAAGCGCGCCAAAAGCCACCGCCAGCGCCAGCGACAGCCCGCGCCAGATCCCCGCGCTGAGGCCCAGCAGCAGGGCCACCAACCAGACGCCCAGCTCCACCCGCCAGACCAGTTCTGCCGGGTAGCGCCCAACGAAGAACAGGCGCATGTTGGTGATCACCGCCACCCAGCCCGGCGCGGTGATGGCCCATGCAACAAAATTGAACAGCACCTGGCCCACCAGCCAGAGCATCAGCAGCGTGATCAGGCCGTTCCACCATGTGTTAAAAAGATTGGCGCGGAGCCAACCCACCAGGCCAAGGCTCTGGCGCGGCGGGCGCACCACGTTTTCGGTTGCCTGTGTGGCCACGGTCGCCTACCTTTCCACCAGTTGAATGCGCTTGTTATACCAGTTCATCAGCAGCGAGGTGGTCAAACTGACCGTCAGGAAGCTGCCCATCAGCATGAGAATCACCGGCACGGCCTGACCAGTCTGGTTGTTAATGGTCTGGGCGATGTTGTAAAGATCGAGATAGCCCACCCCAATGGCCAGCGTGCTATTTTTGGTCAGGTTAAGGTACTGGCTAGTCAGCGGGGGAATCATGATGCGCAGCGCCTGTGGAAAAATCACCAGGCGCAAGGTCTGTCCGGTGGTGAGGCCCAGTGCCCGCGCCGCCTCGCGCTGGCCTTTGCTCACCGCTAAAATGCCGCTGCGCACGATTTCGCCGATGAAGACCGCTGTGTAGACGACCAGGCCCAGCAACAGCGCCGTGTAGTTGGAACTGACCGTGATGCCGCCCACAAAGTTGAAGCCGCGCTGTTCCGGCACGCTGAGGAAGAGCGGTGCGCCCGCCGTCAGACTCACCACCAACCAGCCCAGCAGCACCGTGACCAGCACAGCCAGCAGCGCCCAGGGCCACTTCGCTCCGGGGCGATC
>JALONX010000493.1 GCA_025454695.1 Chloroflexaceae bacterium | reverse complement strand
GCGCAGACAAAGGCCGACTGGCGCGGCGCATTACGCCACGTGGCCTACGCTGGCGGTTGGAAGAAGTTCGAGCCGCTGTGGGACGCCATTATCCGGCTGCAACGGGTGGCGGGCATGCGGCCCATGTTGGAGCGGGTGCTGACCGGCGTTGGCCACGGAAACGCCGCACGCACGCTGCCAACACGTGATCAGCATCTTGTTGATCGTGCGCCATCGTGATCAGACTGTAAACCGTTTTTGGAGCTTTTTATGCAACTGATCGTTGTAATCCATCGTTTTCTTGCACAGCGACTTTTTTATCCCCTGGTGCTTTCAACCATGCTGGCCCTGGGCATTTTTGCCGGGCGCGTCTGGTTCACCGGCACATGGGATTATCGCTTTCTGGTGTGGAACCTGTTTCTGGCCTGGATTCCCTATCTGTTCAGCCTGTGGGCTGCCACCACGCACCAGCGCAAGCCGGGCCAGTGGTGGCGGCTGCTGTTGCCGGGGGCGGTCTGGTTGTTGTTCTTCCCCAACGCGCCCTACATCATGACCGACTTTGTTCACTTTCCGGGTATGGATTTCGTCTGGTGGTACGACCTGGCGTTTCTGGCCAGCTTCGCCTGGACGGGCTGTTTCCTGGCGGTGGCCTCGCTTCAGCAGATGCAGGCGCTCGTGCGGGCCTACCTCGGCGGGCTGATGAGCTGGTTGTTTGTGCTGGCAACCATGGGCCTGAACGGCCTGGGCATCTACCTGGGGCGGTTTTTGCGCTTCAATAGCTGGGATGTGCTGGCCGCACCCGACGAACTCTTTCGCAACCTGGCCCGCTTGCTGCTGAACCCCCACGAGAACCCGCGCATGGTGGGCGTGACACTGGTGTTTGCGGCCCTGCTGTTCGTCTGCTACGTCACCGTGATTGGCACCCGGCACATGGTGGAAGAATCTGCCTCAACCAGGCAACCATCGCCCGGCCTTCAGCGTCATACTTCTCGGTAGCGCAAGAGCGGGAACGCTACGCACCGCCGAGAACCTGGCGTTATCTGCCACGTAGCTCAGTGGTAAACCATACCAATATAGGAGGAAATGACATGTTAATCACCACCACGACCACCATTGAAGGCAAGCGGGTTGTGAACTATCTGGGCCTGGTAAGCGGCGAGGCCATTTTGGGAGCAAACATCTTTAAGGATTTCTTTGCCGGAATCCGTGACATTGTGGGCGGGCGCTCGGCGGCCTACGAAGGCGAGCTGCGCAAAGCCAAAGACATTGCCCTGCAAGAGATGATGGAGCAGGCCCGCGCTCTGGGCGCTAATGCCGTCATCGGGGTTGACCTGGACTACGAAACCATTTCCAGTGGTGGCGGCACCGGCATGCTGATGGTGAGCGCCAGCGGCACCGCCGTGGTGCTTGATGAGCGGTTGTAACGTTCAGCATGTTCGGCGATAGCGAACAGAGCGTAGGATCGACGCAATCAGATTGCGTCGATCCTGCGCTTTTTTGTCGCCCCACACGCACCAGTTTCTGGGCATAGCATGCGATGGGTGACGAGTGCGTCTATCCTGAACATTGGAGCCTGCTCGTGACGTAGCCAGCCTTGCCACAACCTGCCCGCCTGGCCCGCAGTGTCGCTTGTGCCACGCTGGACGTTCAACCCTTCAGCGGGCATTGGCAAGGAATGTCGCCAATGTTACCGACTGCTGTCTGTCGTCTGGCGACATCCTTGGGTATCGTATCGTCTCAGGTGCCGTAGCCAGGTAGTAACGTAAAACTATATTGACAACCTTCGATGTAGGCGTTATACTCTTTACCACGGAGGACACGACGATGGAAACAACAATGGACATGCTGCTGACGGAAATGCCCACGGCGGGTTGTTGTATGCCCGCGCTCGCGCCGCGAATCAGCCCTGCGGAGGCCCAGCAGCTGAGCGATGACCTGACCATGCTGAGCCACCCCATCCGCCTGCAAATTCTTGACATGCTGGCCCAGCGTGATGGTGAGGTCTGTGTGTGTGACCTGGAAGCGGCCTTGCCGGTGAAACAGCCCACCGTTTCCCATCACCTCAAGCTGCTGCGGGCCGCCGGCCTGATTACCTGTGAGCGGCGGGGGCTGTGGGCCTACTATTCCGTGCAGCGGGAAGCCCTGGCTGCCATGCGGCGGCGCATCCTGGCCCAGTTTGATGCCTTGCAGTAGGTCGTTGCACGCGCAGGCGTGTGCTTTTTTTACGTGTTATATTGAAGTTTGTCAATATATTGTGCGGTGATAGGCCGGGGTAGTGTATGGCACACGCTCTGGAGCCGCAGGAAGGAACGAGCTATGGAACGAATAACGCCCGCGACGCCCGTCGTCGTTATCGGTGCTGGCCCGGTTGGCCTGGCAGCGGCGGCCCACCTGGTAGAGTATCAGCTGCCGTTTGTGCTGCTGGAAGCCGGGACTCAGATTGGGCAGCATGTGCGCGCCTGGGGCCATGTGCAGCTCTTCTCACCCTGGCGCTACAATCTGGACACGGCAGGGCAGCGGCTGCTTGAGGCCACGGGCTGGCAGCCACCTGAGCTGGAAGGCTACCCCACCGGCCAGGCGCTGGTAGACGAGTATCTGCTGCCGCTGGCAAACCATCCGGCGATTGCCCCCCATGTGCGCCTGGGGCGGCGGGTGGTGGCGATTACGCGGGCGGGCCACGACAAATTGAGCAGCGCGGGCCGGGAACAGTCGCCCTTTGTGCTCCATGTGGAACGGCAGGATGGCAGTGTGGAACTGCTGCGGGCGGGGGCCGTGCTGGATGCCTCCGGCACCTACGGCAGGCCCAACCCGCTTGGGGCCGATGGTCTGCCTGCCGTTGGTGAGTCCGCTGCCGCAGCACAGATCTTTTATGGCATTCCCGATGTGCTGGGAGCGCACCGCAGCCGCTACGCGGGCAAACGGGTGCTGGTGGCGGGCAGCGGCCATTCGGCCTTTAATGCCCTGCTTGAGCTGGTCGCCCTGGCCGCGGAAGCGCCCAACACCAGCATCACATGGGTGGTGCGGCGCAGCCAGCAAGGCCTGGCGCGGGCCTACGGCGGCGGGGCCAACGATGCCCTGCCCGCCCGTGGTGCATTGGGGCAGCACATTCGTGATCTGGTGGCAACGGGGCGCATCCAGCTGGTGACGGGCTGGCGCACCGAGCGGGTTGAACGCACGGCGGCGGGGCTGGTGTTGCATGCGGGCGATCAGGCGCTTGCGCCCGTGGATGAAATTGTCGTCGCCACGGGCCTGCGCCCCAATCTCACCATGCTTGCGGAGTTGCGGCTCGGCCTTGATCCGTTGGTGGAAGCACCTCAGGCCCTGGCCCCGCTGATTGACCCGAACCTGCATAGCTGTGGTAGCGTGCCGCCCCACGGGGTTGACGAGCTGAGCCACCCGGAGCCTGATTTTTACATGATTGGCATGAAGAGCTATGGCCGCGCCCCAACCTTTCTCCTGCGCACGGGCTACGAACAGGCCCGTTCGGTGGTGGCGGCCCTGGCGGGCGACTGGGAAGCGGCCCGGCGGGTGGAACTGGAACTGCCCGAAACGGGCGTCTGTTCCGGGCCAGTGGTGGTGGGTGGCAGCAGTGCAGCGGGCTGCTGTGGGCCGGGGGAGTCTGCGCCCGCTGCGCCCGCCCTGATTGAACTGAGTCTCACGCCGGTGGTGACCGCGTGCTGTGAACCGGAAACCCAGGCCTCATGCTGTGAGCCGGAGGCGAAGACGACCTGTTGTGGCACGGCAACGCCGGAACCCAACGCCCTTGTGCTGGTTGGTGAGTCGCTTACTCCAGCAGGGTGTGGGTGCCAATGATGGACGGACACGGGCGCGTGCGCCGTATCTACTACGGCTGGCCCATGCTGGTGGGGGTCTCGACGGCGCAGGTGGTGTCGTGGGGCATTCTCTACTACGCCTTCAGCGTCTTCGTCACCCCGATGCAGGCCGAGTTGGGCTGGACAACGGTGGAACTGACGGGAGCCTATTCGCTGGCCCTGCTCTGTGCGGGGCTGGCGGCTATTCCGGTTGGGCGCTGGCAGGATCGGCACGGCCCCCGCGCCCTGATGACCAGCTGCTCCATCCTGGCGGTACTGCTGCTGGTGGCCTGGGCGCAGGTGGAACAGCTGGCCAGTTTCTACCTGATTATGGCAGGCATCGGCCTGGTTTCGGCGGGGGTGCTGTATGAGCCAGCCTTCACCATTATCGCCGTCTGGTTTCGCCGCCTGCGCAGCCGGGCCTTCACGGTGCTGACCTTTTTTGGGGCCTTTGCCAGCCTGGTGTTTATTCCCCTGAGTGCATGGCTCACGAGTCTGTTTGGCTGGCGGGGGGCGTTGCTGGTGCTGGCGGCCATCCTCGCCACCATCACCATTCCCATCCACAGCCTGCTGCTGCGCCGCCGCCCGGAAGATCTGGGCCTGCTGCCGGATGGTGATGGGCCGACCACCGACCAACCCGACCAGCCTGCCCGTCCCCGCGAACAGAGCCTGCCGCCCGCGGTGGCTCTGCGCGACGGGCGCTTCTGGCTGCTGACGGCTGCCTTTGCGGCCAGCACCATCGCCACAGTGACGATGACGGTGCATGTCATTCCCTATCTGATCACGCGGGGCCATAGCAGCGGCTTTGCGGCCACCGTGGCCGGGCTGTTCGGCCTGATGTCGCTGCTGGGCCGCATGACGCTGGGCCTGCTGGCGAGCCGGGTGGCCCACCGCCGCATGACCACCGCCTTGATGGGCATGCAGATCGTCGGGTTGATCATTCTCGCGCTCAGCAGCACCTCGCAGCTGGGGGCGCTTTTCTACATTGCGCTGTTTGGGGCTGGTTCAGGCGTGCTGACGATTATGCGGGCGGCTATGCTGGCCGACCACTACGGCCCGGCCAGCTATGGCACCATCAACGGGGCGCAGAACCTGGCCCTGACGGGTGCAAAGACGGTCGCGCCGGTGGGGGCCGGGCTGCTGGTTGCGGCGCTGGGTGGCTACGGCGTGCTGCTGTGGGGCCTCGTCGCCATGCTCATGCTGGGGGCCGGGGCGGTGCTGGCCGTGCGCGACCAGCCGCCCCGCAGCTACATCGCCGTGCCTACACCGGAACGCCCCGTACTGGCCAAGGAGCGTTGACGATCTGGGTCATCACGGCGTGCAGCAACACGGGAGCCACGGCCCAGGTTGCCACCGGCAACAGGGTGATCGGCGGGCCACCGAGGGCGAACAGGGCCGGGTTCCACCAGCGGGGCACGTAGGCCCAGCCGCCCCAGCTGCCCAGGATTTCCACCAGGAGAGCAGAACCAATTCCCCAACTGATCAGCACAAGCAGTTCGCGCCAACGGAAGCGGGTGAAGGTGGGCGGCGGGCAGAGCCGGTCAACCAGCAGCGCCCCGACGACGCAGATG